>NZ_JBJHZX010000015.1:0-110178 GCF_045310515.1 Candidatus Clostridium eludens
TAATCTCACCCGCATAGCAGGCGGTTTTTAGTTTCAGGCACTAAAGTACCTTCAACTTGTTAAAACATAATAAAATAGAAAATATACTATTTTTTATAGATAAAAAAGTTTATAATAAAAGCAATAAATTGCTGTAGGAAATAAAAATAAGGCAATTAGAGCCTGGAAGGAAGCATTAAAAATTGAGGAGATAAACGAAATGAGTACCTATTATGATATTTTAGAAATAAGTCAGGAAGCCAATTCTACACAAATAAAAAAGGCTTATTTCAACATGGTTAGAAAATATCCACCAGAAAGATTTTCAGAAAAGTTTACAGAAATTAGAAAGGCTTATGAAATATTAAGTAATGAAAAAACTAGAGAAGAATATGATAATTTTGCTAATATACCTGGCATTGCCAAAGGAAGATTTGATGCTGCAAATGAACTATTCAGGGAAGGCCAAAATGAGAAGGCTATTAAAATTTTAGAAGAATTAAATAAAGAATTTCCGGATATATTGGTAATACAAAGTGTCCTTGGAGAGATCTGTATTAAAAATAATAATAATGGTAAGGCTATAAAGATTTTTGAAAAACTTGTTGAAGCAGATCCCGATAATGCAAGTTTTGCTGGATACCTAGCTAATGCATATTTGATGAGAGGATGGCATAAAAAAGCAGTTAAAGGCTTTGAAAGAGCCATAGAACTAGACGAAGATAATATTTCTTTATGGATGGGCCTCAGCGAGTCATACGTTGCAGGAGACAACATGAAAAAAGCTAAAGAAGTTCTTTATAACTTTATTGAGGAAAAAGAAAATGGATATTTTATTATAAGTATTTACCTTGCCATTTTCATTACAGATTTAAAAGAAGGTAATTTTGAAAGCATGAAAAAAAATCTTGAAATGTTATCTAATGAAGTGGCTAAACAAGAAGATGAAAAAGAACATATAACATGGATATTACTTATGATTTCCAGACGAATGGTTGAAGCAAAAATATTTGAACCTGCTAAAGAAATCTTAGAAAAGGCAGAAAAAATTGCACCGGATAATCAGAAAATAAAAGAACTTAAAGCCAAAGTAGATAGATTCTATAAATTTGAAGAAGAATTTTTAAGTTTAGAAAAAGATGAAGATTTTCATAAGGATTTTGTGAATTTTATAGCTAGTAAAATATTGCCTGAAGAGTCACTAGGTCCAGATCTTTATATTCGTATGGCAGAACACGAGTTTTTACTACATATAAACAAGTATAGAAAATATGTTATATTACTTTCAAAAAAATATTTTAATTTATATGGGGAGCTAAAAGATTTTTTTGAAAAAGCACTTAATAATAGAGAGAGAAATAAATTGATTAAAGAACATGAAAAATACTTAGAAAGCAACAAAAGTATGCTTAAAATGACTCTTGAAAGTATGGGGGCAGGAAATTTTTTTAGTGGATTTAACAATGTAGGAGATGGAGAAAATTATGATTTTTGGCCGGAATCTCAAGATACTTATGTAAGAGAAGAGCCTAAGGTAGGAAGAAATGAGCCTTGCCCTTGTGGTAGTGGTAAAAAATACAAGAAATGCTGCGGCAAATAAAAAAATATAAAACTCTATAAAAATTGTAGTAACTAAAATCTTTTTAAGAATTTGGATACATGCGGCTTCATCATACATGTATCCGAAACTTAGGTTAACTATTATATGTTAATTAAGTTTAGGACTATTGCTGCAGTAATAAAATGTTTAAGATATTAAGTTAAAAACACTTCCAGATGTAGAATATGTTCGTGGTAAGGATGATTAAGTAATTTTATCGATTTATCCTTAATCTAATTCCCTTATTTTTTCTGCAATTTGTTGTAAAAAACACAAGATCTTGCAGCTTGTTCATCTGTAGTTCTTGACCAATCATTATTTCTATTATATTCATCAATGACCTCCACTCCTAAATAATAAACTACTTTTTTTCTGATATTACGAGAAAAAACGTAGCCATAGGTCCAAGTAATAAAGAAATAAGAAACCAGTTAAGACCTGATCTATTTTTTCCCTGGGCTAATCCAGCATTAATTAATGCTAATGTTCCCCATCCAATATAATATTCCTTATTCATACTAATCCCCCACATATAATTATATAAATTTGCTAAATATTATTTTCTAAATTATATCATAGTTTCACTTTAATACCATTATGTTATCCTTAACCACAAAAGTTATTATTCTGCTCAGAACTACTCTTGTTTATTGTGAAATTATTGATACATATACTATTTATGTAAAATAAACTAATAAATTTATAGCAACAATCAATAAATTTTTGTTGATAAACAACAAAAGACATGTTACCCTATACGTATAAATTAAAAATGAGGTGCATTTTTATGAAACAATATTCAACAATTTTCTTAAAAGTAGCTATTATTCTTATAGGAATTCCAGTTCTTGCCCTGTGTATATTTTGGTTGCCTTCAGCTGCAGATTATTTACACTATCCTATTTTAATCGGTATGTATGTAGCAGCAATTTCTTTTTTCTTTGCTCTATATCAATCCTTAAAGCTTGTAAGCTATATTGACAAGAATAAGGCTTTCTCGGAATTATCTATAAATGCTCTAAAGCATATAAAATACTGTGCCATTACAATTAGTATTATATATGTAGTACTAATACCATTCGTAATTCCTATAGCGGATGCGGACGATGCCCCAGGTCTCATGGGATTCCCAGTGATTTTTATTTTTGCTTCCTCTGTGATTGCAGTCTTTGCTGCTGTTCTTCAAAAACTTCTAAAAGAGGCCATAGATATAAAATCAGAAAATGATTTAACAGTTTGAGGTGATAAAATGGCTATTATAATTAATATTGATGTAATGCTGGCCAAAAGAAAAATGAGCGTAACAGAACTTACAGAGAAAGTCGGAATAACCATGGCAAACATATCTATACTAAAGAACGGAAAAGCAAAAGCTATTAGATTTTCAACTTTAGAGGCAATATGCAAGGCTTTGGAATGCCAGCCAGGTGATATTTTAGAATATAGAAATGATACATAAATGGGAAACTAAATACTGGAAGTAGGTTAGTTAAATGCTGCGTAAAGTTTATTTCAGGAGGTGCTGTATGAAGATTAAATTAATCCAACCTGCAATGCTGCAAAGACCTATGGATACAAAGCTAAAAACAAGAATGTCTCCTTCATTAGCATTACTCACAATAGCAAATCTTACGCCGAAAGAGCATGAGGTTATTATTGAGAATGAAAATGTTGAAAAGATAGATTTTGATGAACCTGTAGATTTAGTAGCAATAACTGTTACTGTAGATGTCATGAATAGAGCAGTGGAAATATCAAATGAGTTTAAAAATCGCAACGTTACAGTAATTGCAGGAGGTATACATATCACAGCAGATCCAGAGAGTGCTGTTAATAGTTTTGACGCAATATGTGTGGGAATGGCTGAGAGAGTCTGGGAAAAAATCCTTAAGGATAAAGAAAGTAATTCACTTAAAAAGATATATTATGATATGAGAAATATTTCTGGTCAGGAAATAGTATCACCTAACTATTACATTATTGATAATAAAAAATATTTATATACTAATATAATTAGTACAAGCCGAGGATGTCCTTTTGAATGTGATTTCTGCTACAATAGTTGCAAAAATGTACTTAAAACTTATGTTAATAGACCCATAGACCATGTAATTAAAGATATAAATGCGTTAAAAACTAAACATATAATGTTTATTGATGATAATTTTATCGGAAATCCCAAATGGACAAAAAAATTATTAGAAGAAATAAAACCCCTTAAACTAAAGTGGAATGCGGCGGTTACTTCTAATATAGTGGACATGCCAGAACTATTAAATCAAATGAGGGCGGCTGGTTGTCAAAGTCTATTTATAGGTTTTGAAAGTATAAATAGCAAGTCAATAGATAGTGTCCACAAGGTGCAAAATAGTGTAAATAGATATGAAAAACTTGTAGATGAAATTCATAAAAGGGGAATAATGATAAACGCAAGTTTTGTTTTCGGATTAGATGAAGATGATATCTCTGTATTTAAGAATACATTAGAATGGATAGTTAAAAATAAGATAGAAACGGTAACCTCACATATCCTCACCCCATATCCTGGTACAAGGTTATATTCATCATTAATAGAGCAAAATAGAATTGTAGATTTTAATTTGTCAAATTATAATACTGCGCATGTGGTATATAAACCAAAGAATATAACAGCAGAGGAATTGTATAGTGGCTATCTATGGATATATAAAGAAGTATACACGTTTAAAAATATAATAAAAAGACTACCAAAATCTAAAAAGCAATGGATTCCATTTCTGGCATTTAACTTTTTCTATAGGAAGTTTGGAAAGCTGACAGAATTACTATGCAATATAGTTTCTTTTAAAAATATAGGAAGATTTTTCAGGTGCTTAGCTTATTGTATAAAGTAAGTGGTAGAATTTTTATCTTTTTGCCATTTATAAATTAAGTGTGTTTTGACATAGTGTCATATATTCAAATATTGAAAGTTAACTTATTTATAAAATTTCCAATAAATATCTTACTGAAAATTTACAACCAATGAGATTCTCCAAATTGAAGATAGGGCGGCCAATCCTGCTATTCCTGTGCAAACTACTATAAGAGCACTTTGATGTGCAACATCAGATAAACATAGAGGCAGCAGCAACATCAATATAGGTAACAGATAGAACAATACCACCACCATTCGCCCCAAAGGGTCAAATAGAAATACGATTGTATTTTTATCATCTCTATCAATATTAAAGATAATAGAGGTAATCAAAAATTCTAAAAACTTGCATATAATCACCGTCAGCATCCAGCGGGGGAACAGACTGCGGAAAGACAATGATAAGCAGGCCATAACAATAAAGAAAAAATCAACCATTACATCCATTATTGCTCCAGCGCTGGTCTGGACACCAAACTTCCGAGCCAGCTTTCCATCCAGATAATCTGATGCCGCTATCAATACAAATAATACAGCACAGGGTAAAAATGGACTGGCATCAAACAGCACCACAGCGCAGAACATAAGGGAAAGCGGCACCCGTGATAATGTTAGTGCATTCACTGAAATATTCCTAATCACTTTCGTGCCACCTCCATTTCCTTAAAATTTCCTCTCTATGAATGAATAACTTTTAGTTACTTATTTTGTGTTTTATAATTCTCATGACCGCCAGAAATATTATAAACTTTCTTACATCCATTATTTATTAATATATTCTGCACTGCATTTCCTGTTACGCCTTTATTGCAGTAAGCTACAATTGGTTTTTCCTTATCCAATTGGTCGACCTTTCCTCTTACTTCATCATGTGGTATATTTATAGCATTGTCTACGTGAGATTCTTCAAACTGTCTACAAACTCTTGCATCAATAACTGTAACATCATTTCTACTTTCTATAAGCTTATGAAGCTCATTAGGTGTTATAAGTTTTCTATCTCTATTTATTGCATTATCTAAAATCATTCCTGTGTACATGACAGGATCTTTCGTTGTTGAAAACGGTGGAGCATATGCCAAGTCTAAATGAAATAAATCTTCCACCTTAGCTCCAAAGGTTATTGCAGTAACAAATACATCTATTCTTTTATCAACACCAGTATATCCTACTATCTGAACTCCAAGAAGCTTTCTAGTTTTTTTATCTGCAACAGCCTTAATAACCATTTCTTTTCCATTATAATATGTTGGTTTATCTGGTTTGATATTATGGCAAACAACTAATTCAAAACCTTCATTAAGAACTTCTCTTTCTGTAAGTCCAGTTTGAGCAACGGTCATATCAAAAATTTTAAAAATGCCCGTACCAAGTATGCCCCTAAATTCAAGATTGCCTCCTGAAAGCTGATCTCCTGCTATCCTACCCATTTTATTTGCTGTTGAACCTAATGGTCTATAAAAAGGCTTTTTTGTAATGATAGAATAACTTTCAGCACAATCCCCACAAGCATATACATTTTCTATATTGGTCATCATTTTTGTATTTACCTTTATGGCACCTTTGGCTCCAAGTTCAATTCCAGCTTCTTTTGCAATCTCTACATTTGGTTTTACCCCTATGGACATAATTACAAAGTCTGTATTTAATACTTTACCACTCTGCAGGACTACTTGATTTATTAATCCATATCCATTTAATTCAACTACTGAATCATCTAAAATCACATTAATATTTTTGCCTTTTAAGTACTTTTCTACATATGCAGCCATATCACTATCCAATCCAGGAGTAACCTGATTTAGACGTTCTACCAGTGTAACTTCAATCCCAAGATTCTTTAAGTTCTCCGTCACTTCTAATCCTATAAAACCAGTTCCAACTATTACTGCTGACTTAGGTTTGTGAGCTAATATGTATTCCTTTATCTTATCTGCTTGAAGTACATTTCTTAAATAAAACACATTACTCTTCTCTGCTCCTGGTATATTAGGTACTATAGGTTTTGCTCCTGTGGCAATCACTAATTTATCATAGTTTTCAGTAAATATCTCATTAGTCTCTAAGTTCTTTACTATCAAAACTTTATACGATGTAATTATTTTTAAAACTTCATGTCTTCTAAATACATTTACATTATATTTTTTCTTAAAGAATTCAGCATTTCTTGGAACTAAATCGCCTCTATCCTGTATTTCTTCTCCTATATAGTAAGGTAATCCGCATCCTGAATAAGATATATCGTAATCCATATCAAATATTTTTATTTCTGTATTTTCATCATTTCTTCTTGCTTTCGCGGCCGCAGATGTTCCACCAGCTACAGCACCTATTATAACAACTTTCATAAATTTTCTCCTCTCATGTACTTTATTATTATTTCTTAATTAAATTCACAACACATAATAAATATAATTATTCTTGTTTTAAACCAAAATACTTTCTTCCCCAATGAAGAGCTACATTCACAAGTCCTATCATAATTGGAACTTCAACAAGTGGTCCTATTACTGCTGTAAATGCCTCTTTAGATTCTACACCAAACACCGCCACTGCTACGGCAATAGCAAGTTCAAAGTTATTACTTGCAGCCGTAAATGCAAGAGTAGTCGTTTTTTTATAATCAATACCGGCTTTAAAGCTAATAAAGAAGGAAACTGTAAACATAATAGCAAAATAAACTATAAGTGGTATAGCTATTCTTATCACATCCATAGGTAACTCCACTATATATTTCCCCTTATAAGTAAACATAATTATTATAGTAAATAATAAAGCAATTAATGCCAATGGACTTATTTTAGGAACAAACTTTTTTGTGTACCATTCAGTACCCATCTTAGGTTCTAATAAAAGTCTTGTTAATATACCTAACGCAAATGGTATTCCCAGATAAACTGCTACGGATGAAGCAACTGCTCCCATTGATATATTTACTTTATAACCTGTAAGACCCATCCAGGTGGGTAGGACTGTAATGAAAATATAAGAGTATATAGAATAAAATATAACTTGAAATATGGAATTAAACGCTACAAGAGCGGCCGCATATTCTGTATCACCGTCAGCTAAACTATTCCATACAATAACCATAGCAATACATCTTGCAAGGCCAATTAATATAAGTCCTGTCATAAATGCAGGATATGATTTCAAAAAAATTACTGCAAGTATGAACATTAGTATTGGTCCTATGAGCCAGTTCTGGACAAGTGATAATCCCAAAACCTTTGGATTTCTAAATACCTTTCCAATCTCCTTGTAGTTTACTTTCGCAAGTGGGGGATACATCATTACAATAAGCCCAATTGCTATTGGTACAGATGTAGTACCAACAGATAATTTAGACAATCCCTCTGATAAACCGGGAACTCCCCAACCTAATAGAATACCTACTGCCATGGCAAGAAAAATCCATAATGTCAGATAACGGTCAAGCCATGATAATCTTGATGTCTTATTACTCAATTTAATCACCCCTAATCTATGCAATTATTATTAAAGCATACTTTGCCTTCTTTTAAGTCGTCACAATTAAGGCCACTTTCTTTATACTTTTTTAATCTTTGTAAATCTTTCTTACATTTTTCTAAGTTAACTGCATGTTTTCTTATGATTTCATTTATAAATGAAAATCCTTTAATGGTATCTTCATTTACTTTATAGTACACATATTTATTTACTTTATAGTAGTCAATAATTTTGGCATTTGTAAGTTTTGTTAAATGCCTCGAAGCGTTGGATTGACTAATATTAAGAACGGTTTCTATTTCGCAAACACACAGTTCTCCATCTTTAAGTATATTTAATATTCTCACGCGTGTTTCATCTGCTAATGCTTTTAGCATTTGTATTAAATCCACTTTTTGCATCTCCCTTATATGAACATATTCAATTATAATCATATAACAGGCTACCTATTTTTTCAACTCTTAAAAATAAGAATTTAATAATTTTTTAGACAATATAAGAGGATGTAAGCTAACAGCCTACATCCTCTATATTCATAACTTTGAAAAAAAGTTTAATCAAACTTTTTTCAAAATACTAAACCTTTTTTATATGCCTATAATCTTGTAGGTTTGTAAAAAAGTTTGATCAAAATAATACTCATGAATGGCTTAAATTCGTTAAAGTTTGATTTTAATTTTGAAACAAAATTTGATCAAAAGTTAGTTATCTTCATTTTAAGACAGTTTTATTTTTGGAATAAAGTTTGATCAAAATATCATTACTTTTTAATCTTATCTATATATTTGTAATAAAATTTAGTTAAAAGCAAATTAAGCTTTGACGTGTACTCGAATTGATGAACATACATAAGTTAGATATACTAATCATATATTGTTCATCAATTGGAGTACACGTCAGTACTTTATATTTAAAATTTGGGAGGATGAAAATGAATAATGTAAATAATAGTTACATAACTAACTTAATGTACTTGCCAATTCCTGCAAATTGGAAGCTATTTGAGAATATGTGCCAAGAAGTTTTAGGAACAGAATTAAAATTGAACTTTCAACCTTATGGAAGAAGTGGTCAAAATCAATACGGTATTGATTTATTTGCTCCTATAACACCTGAAGAAATAATTGTTGTACAATGTAAAAACTTTTTTTCAAAAATATCAATTAAAATAATTGGATCAGAATTGGCAAAGTTTAAGAATATTCCAATTGAAAATACAATAAAAATAACCAGGTATATATTTGCTACAACTGCACCTACAGATAATAATATACAGAATTATATTCTTACTTTAAATGCAGAAAGAGCAAAAAAAAATGAGTGTCCAGTAGAAGTAGTTTTTTGGGAACACTTTATTCCAATAATACTTAGTAATAACGATATTTTTTATAGATATTATAATTATTTATCACCTTCCCCATCAAACCCATATATACTAATTGAACTTGTATTCTGGTATTCAAACCTATCTAATCATTGTCTAGTACTATTAGACGAAGTACCTTGCAATACAATTTTAAGTTATCTTTACAATAGTAAAATATATTTTTCTAGAAATATTAACTTATTAGAAAGGTATAATTGGTGTATTGAATCATTACTACACGAATTAAACAATTTTGATATGACTGCCGTTAATTTAGAAAGTACATCATTATATATGAGCTGTAGGAATATTGAAGACCTCATAAAAGAATTACCAAGTGTATTGAATGAAAAAGAACTTATTTATTTTCAAATTTCCAATCTTTTGGCATGTCTTGATTTGAATGCTTCATCAAATGAAAACTTTAAGATTAGTACGTCAAACAAAGAATTATTTTTAAATTATATACAAAAGTTAACCAATAATGAAAATATTATTAAACATTTAGAAATTAAAATAGACAAATTTGATAATAAAAATTACAGGGGATATACTTACATATATTCTATAATAGAAGATATAAAGAAATATATACCAATATTCTAAAAGGAGAGAAATTTTATAAATTCAGAAATTATACAAGTTTCAAATGAAATATTAAAAAACATTACTAACATATACTTAGGAAGCTTAATTGAAAATTATATTGATTTTGTAAAAAATATTGAAAACTTTGTTTGAAATGACACAAGTTTATTATAAACGATACAACTTTATTCTAAAGCAACAATTGGAGGCATGTAAAGACGCCCTAAAGTAGGCATATTCTGAAATTATGAATGGTAATCAGGGTAGCCCTTTATAAGCCCCAAGTATACAAGTCTGTTTCTTAATGCTGGTTCTAAGATTAGTATAGATCACCATGGACGTGCCTATAATAATATCTTTATTGAGAGATTATGGTGCAGCCTTAAATATGAAAATATTTATTTGCAGGGTTATGAAAATCCAAGGGAAGCACTTATTGGAATCCGAAGTTATTTAAAGTATTATAATTACGAAAGGCCCCACCAAAGTCTTAAGTATAATACTCCTCTAAAATATATTTTAAAAGCTAGGTTATTTACTTTCCTATGTCAAAATTATACTTTCAGATAAATATTATATCAAGGATGCTTACGCACCATCTAACGATGGCAAGTCCTTGGCACAATATCTATCTGAAAGTAGGATGAATTTGAGGGAAAGTATATTGATATATTTTATCAGGATACTGCTTTGACCTAACTGTAAGTACACTAAAAAATTGTCTTGACAAAGAGGCCCACTTTAATTCAACTTGCCATTTTTTAATTATTTGCTCTTTACTACTTTAAATTTATCTTTCTTTACAATCCTGCTAAATAAACTCTTTCATCTTTCTATTTTTAATTATATCATTATTATATTTTTCTATTAAACCCAAACACTTATTTAAATCTGCAGTATATTTTTTATCTATTTCATTAGAAAAACAGCTATATATTTCCTCATATTTACTGTTACTTATTGCTCCTATTCTAAGTTGCTTCGTATATTCAATCAATTTCGTAACCGTAAGTAACATCTTGCCAACCTCACTTACTGTAGTTTCTAATAGCTTTGCATGTTTATCTCTTTTAATAAAGTAGCAGTATTCCTCAATCATAGGTATTAAGTAATCTACATACTTTTTAGTTTCCTCTATAGCTGCCAAAGAATCATCTTTTGCTCTCTTTTTCATAGCTTCAATTAAATTTTGAGCACTTATAATTACAGTTATAGATTCTTGATAAAACTTAATATAAAAAAGCTTTTTTTCATGAATATAGCTAACAGCAGATATTAATATAGTTAATGTTGCACTTGAAAAAAGTCCCAACAATATATTAACATAGAATCCGTAATGTTCTTGTCCACCCATTTGATTAAATTCACATATTACTGCAAAAATTAGGCTTACTACAGATATTATACTCATTATAATTGCTGTATCTCTATATGTCTTCATATATCCACCTTAACTTTCTTATTAATGATATTCCTTAGTTAATCATACTTATCTTACATATACATAACATATTAATATATAGCTTACATTGAATAATTTTTTATTGTATACCTATAATCAAACACTTTATATAGTATTGCTAAAAAATAATTACTGATGAAATTAAAAATAAAACAATATTCTTCAAGAAGTAGTATATAAATACTATGAACCATAGTGTTAAAATAACTACTAAAAAGTACTTATAAAGTTTTTCATTTTTAGCTTTTTTTATCACTAACTCAATAATAACCAAACCAAGTAACTAAAAAACTTCTCCTATCGCAGCAACAGCAATTCCATCAATATTACTTATTTTATTATATAAAACAAACGCTCTACTACCAAAAGCCGTGAAAGCTACTAAAAATGTAATTAATACAATAATAATTTTTCGTTTATCATATAGGTTATTATTTTTAGAGCAAGCTACACGTGTATTGGTAAGCTTTTTAGGGCCTGACGTTGGTTTGAAACAAAGATTGATCAAAATATTCTTTGAAAATAGCTTGAATTCATTGAGACTTAAATGGGTTTTTGAAATAAAGTTTGAGCAAAATTTAGATATTCCTCATTCCAAATAAGAGACAATTTTATTTGTTGTTGATATAACTTTATTAAATTTTAAACCTTTAATTTTTTATAATATCTTCTTTTATTATTTTTCTATACAGAGAAGCAACATCATATCTTGACATACATTCTTTTGTAATAAATTCTAAATCATATATTTCATTAACTTTCTTATCTAATTCATATAATGACTGCTGGAATCATTATCTAATCCCTGTAAAAATACTCTTAATTCTACATTTCGTTTATATAAAAACCTTAATTTTATTTTTCACCATTAAAGAGCCATCTTCATAATATATATTAAATGCTTTTATAAGCATTCCACAATCCACGCACTTTTTTAACAAATTACGATACCCCATATACATAAAATCCCTATTAATAGTAATCCTGTTTATAATAGGACTTAAAGAAATAAAATAATATTCGGCTTTCCAACCTCTATTTAACAATTCCAAAATTGACTTAAGCTGTTCTATTGCTCTTTGAGAATATATTGTTGGAAATAAAACTTTCTTATTTGCTGCTATTATTCCTTTAGCCTCAACTAAAGTTTTATTATTATTTAATATTAGAAAATCTGCCTTGTATTTCCCTATAAACTTTTCCTTTTGAAGGTAATCGTACTTGTAATTAAGACAAATATATTCCTCTAATATTTTATTAACAATAGATAAATTTAAAATAATAAATCTACCATAATATTTAACTGCAAAAACGCTATATTCAGTTTTATTTTCATTGCCTTTATTTTTTGTTAAAAGCACCCTTTTATGCTTTAACTTTATATAATTTTCAAGTTTTGATGCACTCGGAATATAACATTCTTCTATTCTATTATCAATTAACACACTACATAAGAATCTGTTCTTCTTTTCCTCAAGAAATACTCCTTCTAATATTTCATTTCTAATCTTCAAAGTTTCACATCCCTCATTTGTAAAATTCACTCTTATAATTTTTATATTTAAATTTTTATTATGTTAAAAAAGCCTTGTCTTATTAAGTAATCTATGAGAACTTCTAGAATCCTAGCATTTTGTTTGCTTAATTCTAGACCTACTTCTAATTGGTCCGTAAAACCTCTTTTACTAAAATTAGCAGATCCCATATATCCCCTTTCACCATCTGCCAATAGAATTTTTGCATGAAAAAATAATTGTGAGTTTTCATAACTTGAACTAGCTTCAAAAATTCTAATATTGTTATTTTTACTAGTACATTTCAAATTCTTCACAAAAGTATTCATAGCATTCTTATTAATTTTAGTCTGAACATTATCAACAATAATATCAATTCTAACATTACTCTTCTCTTTTAGGAGGGATTTAAAGCTTGCCATCAACTGTTCAACTCCCTTACTTGAATAGTATGGAAAGCAAAGTATTATTCTCGTTTTTGTACTACAAATTAAATCCAATATGTAGTTATTTAAATACCTAAACTCTTTTGCAATACTAAATGGAATATCTAGTTTTCGTGGCTTTGTCCACAATAATTTCTGTTCATAAGAACATATTCTATCTCTATTAATGCTACTCATAACCTTCAATACTTCAAAAACTCTTTGTAATTCCAACTCATCTCTAATTAAATATTTCTGTTTCCTTGATTCAATCAAATCACATTCTGTTAATAATCTAAATAATGTATCAATAATATTTTTATCAATAGATACACTACATAGTTCTTTCCATTCTTCTTTACTAAATCCCTGGTTTTTAATAGCATATAAGTATCTAAAAATTCCTGCCCATTCAATAATATACTTATCAATTAGTCTATTGTTAATAAACTCATATAATTCTTCAAATTTATTACTATACTTCATTTTTCCACCTGTACATTAGAACATCTACTTCCTTTGAGAAATATCCATATATGTACTTATTTTCATCATAATCTTCAATTACCCCACCAATTAAAATATTTCTACTAATAGCATAGTTGAAATATTTGCATGAAAATTTAACATACATACATGCATGGCAGGCTCCTTTATGTTCATGACACACAGGATCATATAAGCAACTTTGCATTTTATCATAATTTATTCTTAACCATTTTTCTAAGTCATTTTCAAAAGCTGAAACCAAACATCCCATTCCACCTTGAAGTTTGGAAACATAAATCGCAAAGCTTAAAGCCGAAGGGAATAGATATTCAGATATACTATCAATATCCAGCCCTAATATAGTTTTCCCTGATTGTAGTAATGTATGAACATAAGAATGGATTAACCTAAAAATCATTATAGTTGATAACATTTTTTTATCATTCTTAAAATCTTTCGCCTTTTCATCTACAATAATTTTTTCATCAATTCCAAACTTAGTGCTACTATATATTATAGCATGAGCTTCCTCCACTGTACTGCACTTATCTTTTTGAAAATCAATAAAATTATTTACCTTCAGCCATGCAAACACTCTAATAGGATCCAATTTAAAAATAATTGCTTCATTTTCACTTTTTAATACAGGTATTACTACATGATCTCTTTCATTTATCCTCTGCTTAAAAGGATTTAAAATTGCCTTGGTTTTATCATAAAATTTTCTTGTATACCCTATGGCCATGGTTAAAATGGGCAATTTTTCTAATATCATTGCTGTTTCTATTCCCATCTTTTTGAGTCGATAACTAGTTTCTGAATAGCTAGTTATTAATAAACTGTTTTTTTTATTTTTAGCCTCCTCTATTTTATCTTCAACCATTTCTCCATGATTTTCATACCAAGCAAAAATAAATTCATGTAAGGCTCTATCCTCTATAACATTTCGGGTATTAACTAAATTATTACATAAAATGTCTATTTCTTTCTTTACAGCATTAGTATTATTAAATGATGCCCCTCCTAATTTTAATATGATTTTCTTTTCTTCATCATTTGTGGCTTTACTTAACATTTCATGAATTACATCAGAATCTTTAGTTCCATTATAATTCTTAGAAAAATCACTTAAATTAATGCTTTTCAAGCGAAACAAACCTGCTAATTGTATATACGGAAAATCTTCATTTTTCTTTCGTGTAGTTAATGTATCATTTTTTAAATTCACAAATGTTAACATATGAGGATAATATATATCCCCTTGGGCCATATGTTTTCCTCCTATTAATCTATTCATGCCTTTAGCTATAGGTAATCTTGTTATTTTGAACCCTAACTCCCCTTTTATTTGATCATTTTTATAATTATACCAGCTTGCTGTAGTAAATCGTCTCGTATCTAGCATCCTAATACCATCATATTTTCCCTTCCATGTATTAGATTTATTTGTCGGTACTTTTAATTGTTGTATATCCCCATTTTCATGTACTAATACATAAGGATACTGCTTTAGCTGACCCTTTCCACAATATTCACATTTAAGTTCTGGGTTTCTAGATTTTATCATATCTATACTTTCATAAGAATGGATATTACCACATTCACTATTATTACAATAAAAAACTAAAGGAAATAACTCACACATAACACCCTTTATCTCTGCTAAATAATACATATTGTCTCTTTGAGGATATAAATTATACTCTAAATCCCTATTTATATCCCATGAAGCAACAAACTTCTTAACCTCATTAAGTAAATCTTCACTCACCTCTACTGGTGATAAAACTAAGTCGTGAATTTTAAACCAATATCCTTCCTCTAAAAAAGTAGCACCTGGTAAATACTTGAAAAAAATTTGACTTTTAGCTCTTTTCATTCTTAAATTTACACCCATTAATTTACCTCCTAAGCTTTGTTTTTATTTACAGCACTCATTATAATAGACGTTTTAGTATTAGGTTCAATCTCTATTCCTTCTTCAATATCACGAAAACTTGTTATTGGATTAAGTACATTATAATCTTTTAGTTTCAAATTCTCTTGTGAAGCATTAATTATATATTCCTTTTCATCAAAAATATAATCAATAGCCTCATTTGCTTTTTCCGTTGCTATTAATGAAAAATACGGATTATCTGTTCCAATTATTCTTTTAAGTTGATCTTTTATTTCCTCTCGTATATTATTTCCTTTAGCTATTTCATTTGAAATATAATCTTTAAATTCTTTACAATTGTAAATAGTTCTTTTATGCTTTTGCGAATGAACACACATAAGTAAACCTGATAGTAATCCTGGAATACTTTTTTCAATAGCCTTCACCGAAAGTCTATTGATTGGTACTGGATCCACTAATCTATCCATAAACTCATGATTTTGAATGAAATATTGATATTGAGAGCGTTCCCGGAGTTCGCTGGATTTAAATATTGCAAAAACTATACCAGCATGAGTTCGCGCCGATCTACTACTCGCCTGAATATATTCTGCTTGCTTAGACGGCATACCCGCCATAAATAAACAATTAATCCTTTCTAGATCCACCCCATGACTAATAAGGCTTGTAGCTATTAGAACATGAAGTTTGTCATTATAATTAATCTTATAATTCTCAGATTCAATTCTATCTATTGTATCAACTATCTTATCCATGTCATTATCCCCAGTTAATAGTTGAACATCTAGATCTAGAGACTGATTCAAATTTCTTTTTAAATCAATATTTACATTTTCATTAATTCTACGTTGAACATCATATGCAGTTGTTTTTTGGTTTACATATATTACAGATAAATCATACATTGAGAGTAATTTTATGAACTTTTCCTGACTATCAATGCTCTTAAAATTAAACTTTTTCCAAATATCCTTGGATTTTAAGTATAAATTTTGAATCTCTTTATTATACAAGTATAGACATCTACCAACTATCTCATCTTGAGATCTTGTATGTGGTAATATTCCTATATAGAGTCTTCTATCAATTTTAGGCATACTTGTAGCATAAAAAGATTCACCTTTTTTATAACCCATAGAAGGATATTTTCTTGGCTGCCTTAAATACAGATGATTTATATGTCTTTCATATGATTCTATTGTGGCAGTTGCAGCAATTATTTTAGGTAAATGGTAGTTTTCTCTTCCAAACGTCCTAGCAAATTCACTTAATGCACCTTCATAGTGACCGTTTAATACACCCAAATCTTCTTTTAATAAATGCAATTCATCCTGTATAAATAAAGTAGGATTTGGATCATAAAATTGTTCTAATATAGCTGACTTTTTTAACTTAACAATCTTTTCCGTGCAACCATCTTGATCTCCATATCTATCATAACTCCCTACTATGCATCTATCTGATAAATATCCATGTTTAGAACAATATCCAGTAACCTGGCCAAATATATGAGAAAATTCTCTATACCTTGATAAGATAGCAAGTTTATCAACAGTTCCACATAAAACACTAGGTACAAACCTATATACTTCTGAATCTGTTATGTAAATTGGCAACATTCCTTTTAATATTTTACTTTTAGAAACAAAACACTTAGCATTGGTACATTTATGCACTAACCTCCAACTTCCTTGATCAAAATCTAATTCTAAGTTGGAACCACATTTAGGACATTTGTGAATTAACATAGCTTTCTTTTTAGACCTTGAACTCATCAAATATTTTTTATACCTGTCCTTACTAATAAAATTAGCTGTATTAGAAGAACCCGCAAAGAAGCCTATAGAGAATGCTCTACCTAACTTGGACAAAATCTCATCATTTTCTCTATACTCTTCTGCAAAAATTAAAATTCTTGCTAATCTATCAAGTTGTTGTTTTGATAACATCCTTAAAGGAAATCTAATCCATGCACTACATCCTGTTTTTTTCCCTCTTAATCTATCATAAAAAAGATTACATACGATTAATCCCAAATAGGCCTCTGTTTTTCCTCCACCCGTAGGAAACCAAAGTACATCTGCATAATTTAAAGATTCAATAATCTCATTCCTTTTAAGATCACTTTTAGAAACTTCTCTAGCGTATAAACTTGGTATAATTCTAATGATAAATACTATCTGAAATAATCTCCACTCTGTATATTTTCCTTCTCCTGCGTTCATAAATACCTTATTCATATTTATAAATGCATCCATAAGTCTTTTATCTTGGTTCAAAGCATATAATCCCAATTCAAAAGACTTTATTTCATCTTCAAATTCATTTTTTTCCTTTATACACTGCTTTATCTCCCCAGCATTTAAGGTATGATTACTATCTCCCTTTTTCGCAATATAACTTTCCCAACACATTAAGTACCTTTTCATTTGAATACACAGTTCGTTTAAGCTTTTATTTATACTACCTTTTTGTGTTAATTCCTTAAAACTTATTGATAGATCTGTTCTTGTCCTATATAAACTTTGAAAAAATCTTGGTATTACTTCCGTTCTTATACTATTATTAGCATTTTTATCTCTTAATCCAACACAATTTATTCCTTTAACCTCATAACTTTTATCATATTTGTAATCCCTTGGAGCTCCTTCAAACTCAAAAGGAATGATTTTTCCATCACTAATACTTATCGAGAAATTACAATCATAAAACTCTAATGCATGTCCATTCAATTTCACATTTCCATCATTTTGGGGTATAGCTGTATTATTTACAAGTGTAGTAATAATTCTATAACATTCTTCACCTTCTAAAGTTTTATATGAACGAGCATTTACATTTAAATATGCATTCCATACAGGAATATTTACTTCCGTATCCCCTATACTTTCTATCCACTTTTTATATTGCTCATCATTCTCACTTAATTCCTTTATTTCGACTGCTCCTAGTCTTGTTATTTTCGATGGCTTGACAGAAAATATACTTTTCCACCTTTTTGCACAACTTATTTTCTCATTAATTAAATCGCTAAAAGAAATTTTTAATTCTTTGTGTCCTGCTTCTAAATCAAATTTAATATTAATCCCTTCAAAATTCACCTTAACAACCTGATATTTTTGTAATAACTTTATTCCTTTATCTTTAGAAAATTCTTTAGCTTTTTTCTTTTTACAGTTTTCTATATTATCCTTACTATAATCTTCTACTTCACCATTATCTTCATTTTTGTAATTATTATCCTTTAAAAATGTTAAGTAACCAATTTGTTCTTTAAATTCCGGAAAAACTCGTACGTAAATATTGAATGAACCAGATATTTCTATATTGACTTTTTCTCCTTTTGGTTTTACTAAATATTCTAATCCCATACTATAATTCTTAGATAAATTTTTTACGTAATCTTCATTATATGGAAATAAAACTCCTGCAAAAAACTTTTTTGAAGGTTCTTCACCCAAAACCACGCTTTCTTTTCTTCCTAATAGTCCTTCAGATACAATATTACTTAAATAATTAACCAATGTTATCTCATCTTGAACAGTGTCATCATTTTTATTCAATTGTAATTCCCCCTCGCGAATAAAATATCGAAAAATTTTTATAATTAAGTTTCTTATCACTTATATATTGATCAACCCAAAATACCTTTTCTTGATCAATATTTTCAATTTCAAACAAGTCTATTGACTTAGAAATTTCAGATGTATTTATTATAATTCCATGACCTAATTTCACCCATTTCCCACCGCCCTCCACATGCTTTTCAGCAATGTATTTATTGATAATTTTAATAATTTCCTTGCCTAACTTTATATGAATACTCCATAAAATTCTCATTGATTTATAAATTATATTTACTTTATCTAAATATTCTTTTTCTCCTAATATTTTTGCTACAGCAAAAATATTTTTCTTGTTTTTTATCAAAGTAACTGTTCCATTAATCCAGTTTGATATACTAATAATCGTTTTAATATCTCCACCATTTTGATTAATTTCATATAAGATCTTTTCATACACAGCATTTTTATATCTTTCTCCCAAACAAAATTTATGCCAAAGCATCGTCACCATTTGTTTCCATTCATTTGAATTTATCTTTATAAATTTAATAACTAAAGCATCTGTTGATAAATCTAGTATTTCACTAAATAGTTCTCTTTTCTTGTCCTTTCTTAACCTAATCCAAATATCACCTTTCCTAATCTCCATTATATTTAATTTATGCATCTCATTACCTGTCTTCTCTTTTATATTCAATTCATTATACATAGGTATTAAGAAAATACTCTTTTCTTTGGTTCTAATATCAACGGTCTCAACTTTAACACATTTTATTTTTTCCACAGGGTCTATAATTGAATCATTTCTATTTGAACTATAATTTAGTTTTTTTCCCAATGCATGTGTTTTCTCTTTATCAAACATTCTAAGTAGACTATCATTGCTTATAATAAAATCTAAATCTGGATTTGATTCATTCGTTTTTTTATCTATTTTCACATTTGAGTATTTTGTAAAAAAATCTACTTTTTTTACTTTCTTATCACTTTGATATATCGGACGTAAATCTCCAATTTCAAAGAACTTGTCCATTGATTGTTTAAAATCTCTTATATAAGTGGCATTAATATTAGTTATTTGTTGTATTTGATACTCAACTAATCTTAATTCATATTCCATTGAAATAAATTTAATATTTACATTTCTATTAAAATAAAAATAACTGAAATATTTTTTTTGAATTGGATTAGGTAATATAACTATATGGAATTTATTTGGTAAATTATCATTTAATATTCTTACTTGATTGTTTACCCATTCCTTTTGCGTTATAGCTTCAACTTTTTTTAGATATTCTGTGTCTAATTTAAAATTAAATTTCAACCAGATTTTGAATTCCTTACAGCAAATTTCATCTGTCAATAGAATTAATATTCTCCTATTTTTTTCGATTAATTCTGTTTTTAAAATTGAAATAATAGCTTCATACTTTGGCATAACTGTATTTTGTTTTAGTATTTGATATAATCGCCTTATCTGAAATAATAATGAGCGTAAAACTTGAACATTATATTCTTCATTTATAAACGCATATTTTTCACAAAAATTTATTTGTTGTTCTATTGTATATCTTCCTTGGAGTAAGCAGGCTTTCTCATACCAATGTATAGGAATTACCAAACCTGTTATAAGTTTGACTAGATTATATAGCTTAATAAAATGACTATTGCCTTTAAAATTAAAATATTTAAATATTGAATATATATCTAACAATTGTTTATCAATTATCTTAACTCCCTTAATATTTACAATCTCAAAATTATCTTTCATTAAAAAATACTTGAGTGAAGAGCTTAAACTCCATGACGTGGTTAATGACTTTTTCTGCTCCATCTTATTTACATTAATTAATCTATTTAGACTTTGTAGATTATAAAAATCTAATGGTATTAAATTATTTATTTTTTCTGAAATTTTGTTGTATAATTTATATTCATATAATGGTGCAATAATAATTACATGTTTTGCAAGATTTTTTGCCCATTCAATTAATTCTGAAGCTTTATTCCTATGTTTTAAGGGCAATAAATCTAAAACCACAATTTCCGGACTTTTTTCTAATTTATTTGGAAAATTACTTCGAAAAGCTTTATATATACAGATCCAAGGTAAAGTACCATCTTCATAATTACTTTGTCTCTTATCCTTCTCTAATATAACTTTTTTAAACTTTCCTGCTTCAAGTGTATATATTGGAATAAAGTTTCTCAAATTAACTTTATTGACTTGAAGACTCCATATATGTGACAATAGTTCTTTATTATCACTTACTATTAATATACCTTTTTCATGTTCAATCTTAACTAAATCACTTTTAACTAAATTATTCATTATATGATTTATTATTATGTGATACGAAAGTAGCAGTGGATATGAAAATATTATAGGAGGTATAAATAATGCCATATCACCTTTGTTTCTATGAATTTTTGACAAAGAATATGCCTTCAAAGACACTGTAACAGTAAAATTATCAATATCATATAACTTTATTTTAGTGGAAAAATTATTTTTCTCATCTTTAAATAACTGTATACCATGACTAATATCTTCTACTAAACAATATTTATCATTATTCATCATTAATCTTCCTAAATCTTGCTTGGCATAATCAAAAAATCCATACCAATTAGAATCTGTTTGTAAATCATATTTAAAATCACATGTTTGTGCTTTCAATATTTTTATTATTTTCTCTTTATCATAACTTAATAAAGCATCTCCCATAAAAAAACCTTCTTTGTATATTTCGATACATTTATTTTATATTTTATTTAACAAAATATCAAATAAATAACACATTTTCTTCATATTTTCTTCATACATTCTTAAATTTCTTACTTTTATAATAAAAAAGATTAAGAAGTCACTATACCTCTTAATCTTCATAGCAAAAAATTTTTTCAAAATCTTTTCGCTTTGTGTATTTAGGTTCTCTCGCCTCACCTTTTGAAAGTACTAAAATCCTATCAATCTTAGTTGCTTGACCCTTTCTTTGCTTTCCCCATATTTTAGTAACCTTTGAATTACCTTTAATCTTATCCTCAATTATTGCTCGACAATTCAAAATAGTTCCCTTTTCTTGAGTGTATTTCCAAACCTCTTCAGCAAGATTTATATATTTACCACCATATTCAAATACATCTCCAATCACTATTACCGCTAGAGAATTGTTTTTTAATACCCTTTCCCAGCTAATAATTGTATCCGACATAAACTCCAAATATTCCTCTTTTTTTAAATCATCACTTAACTTTATATTTTCACTAGATGCATATGCATTTTTTATCCTTAACTCATCATCAACCTCATGACTTTCTTTATCTAACATCCATAGCCTAATCCAATTATATTTACCATAATTAATAAGTTTTAAATACGGAGGACTTGTAACTATTAAGTCTACTGATTCATCTCTTATTAATCCTCTAGCATTACAAACTGTTCTTGCATTTCTTTTGTATACTTTACCTTTTACAGGTAAAGATTTATTTTTATACAATGTTAACACCCTACTTTTTAATAATTGAAACACGTTTTGCCTCAATTTTTGTAATTTATGCTCTCTTATAAAATTTCTCACATAATTTGGTGACATAGAAAATGTATTAGGCATATCTATTGATAGATATATTGACGTTCCATCCTTTCTATGTTTACCATGCATTATTCCCAAAAGCATAGCCATGATAAATCTATCTGTACTATTTTGTATATTTAAAGTGTTTTTTAAATATACGAGCATAGGTAGTGTCACTTCTTCATCATATAACATCCTAATATTAGGATCTACATTAAATATACTTGTTTTTTTATAATTTTCTTGTAATTTATCTATTCTTCTTACAACCCTCCCATATGTCGGAATATCAATCTTTGCTCCAGTTAAAACTTGTGCTAACGGGTTTAAATCATTTCCAATTCCTATTCTTTTATTTAAACATGCTTCTAGTGGAGTGGTTCCTCTCCCACAGAATGGGTCAAAAACAACATCTCCAACTTCTGTAAATTGCTTTATAAAATAATGCGGTAATGAGGGAGGAAACATAGCTAAGTATGAACACATTCCATGCAATGAATGTCCCCATCTTCTATTTTTAAGCTTCCAAACAGGTCTATACCACAATGGTTGTACCATGATTCATCAATCTCCTTAATAATATCAATTATACTCTATTTAAATTCAATCTCAAAATAATATTCTTACCACTTTAATTATATTATACCACATTTTCTGTACATTGTACAGATTATTCTAGGTATTTTTACTGTATATTGTACAGTATATATTGCTATTTTTTTCTGTATATAATACAGATTTTTATTGAAACACCCGATCCGATATTGTATAATCTTTATGTATTGAGGTGATTACATATGAATGCTAGAAATAGAATTCGAATAAATGAAAATATAGATGAAAAGCTGCTAGATAAATTACAGCTCTATTCTGAGTCACTTGACTTCCCTAAAAGTAGAATTGTGGAAGAAGGGATAAGATATATTCTTAAACAAAAAATTAGTCCAAGAAAAAAAAGTGCCAACAGAAAAGCTATAAATTTAACTATAAATAGCGAGTTATGGAGCAAATTAAAAGCCTATTCTGAGCTCAATAATTATAAGCTTGTACACTTACTTGAAACAGCTATTAAATATTCATTGAAAAAATTCAAACCTCATTTAACCTCTTTAAGTGATTAATTCTATTATTACTTATATTTAAAACATCAATTTTCTATATACACCCTTTTCTCTATATTTATAAGACATTTTTATATGTCTTTTTCTATATATCTTAATATTCTTTATCTCAATATTACGTATAACTTCATTGCTCCATGTCCCACTATCATTAACCAACTTCATCAGCAATCTACTATAAATTGCCCCCCAATTAACCCTACAATTTGCCTTTAATATCAACATTGATAATGCCCTATTTTCCCTCTCAACATCAATTAAGCTAATCTCTCTTCCGTCACTCTTAATAGCTTGTCCAATGGCATATTTTCTTCTAGTAATTCCATCATTGAGTCTAGAAAATCTCTTTCCTCTTTTACCCTCTGGTAGTTCTCCAATAATTATATTAACCTTTTTTACGTCCTTTCTCTTTTCTAAAAGCTTCAATACCTCAACAAACTCTGCCAATTCACCTTTTTCCTCAACTTTATCTATACTTGTAAATTCTAATCCTCTAATTATTTCTTCTCCACCGACATCTGCTGTTGTTCTTAAATGGTCATCCTCCAAGATATATTTCTTAGTATTTTCATCTTCAACTTTTCTTGTTATTCTAAGACCTTTTTTCTTTTTATTTATCTGAGGAAGTTTTTCATATTCATGCTCTATTAATGAAGTGTCTATTTCCTCTGAAGTTTTTGTTGATCCATCACCTTCTGAAGTTAGTTCTCTATTTGAATTGGAGTTTTTATTGACATATTTTCTTATCTTCACCTGATTACTACCTTTAGTTTCTTCCAAGCTTGGATGATATATGTTTATTTCCTCAACATTAATTCTTTTTCTTTTCAAAGCTAGTATTTCCAGTATCTTAGTATAGTTATTTTTTCTTTCTACTCTCGCTCTTATATTAAAATTCTCCAATAAGAAATCAAACTTTAGCTCTCCGAACTGCCACATATTTTGTCCTATTTTATTAAACATTTTTAATGCATTAATATTTGTTAACAGCCAGGCTAAATGATTTATCTTATCCGACTTTAAGAGCCTTTGCTCATATTCATAAGTGAAATGTACATCAAGATTTCTCCCATTCAAATCATATGTAAAATAGTTATCAAAGCTATCCATTTCTAGTATTCTGTACAACAAAAACTTGCTTGGCGCTAAAACAGTCCTTATTACTTCAATTATGGGTATTGTATATAATTCACCCTTGCTAAAAAAGCTGAATGTTTTTGATTTTGTTCTATCTTTAAAGCCCCTACCCCAAACCTCCCAAGGTCTTTCTCTATATTCTATCTTATTAGCCTTTAAGTTTATATCTACGACCTCACTATTTTCTGCTTCTTCTGCATTGCTTAAATCGCCATCTATATAACACTTTTCAGCAACTAGAAAATGAATACTAGCCCAATCAACTATTATTTTTCTAGTATATTTACTACCCTTAAAATATGCATTAACCATCCATTTATTATTTTGTTTAAAGGGTTCTCCTATCCAAATTAATTTGACACGTTCTCCCTTTTCAAAAGGCCACCCTTTTATTTTTGTTTCTCTTTTGTTCATTTCCTATCCTCCATATTTATGTACTTCTGTAATTTCCCCGTTAACTTTTTAAAGACTTCATTTCTAATTGCTGCCTTCCTTTGAACCTCCCAAAGCTTTATAGGCTCTTCTTCCTTAAGCTTTTTATCAATTACTTGCTTGCATCTTCTAATCTGAAATTGCTCTACACTCTCAGTTATTTCATCTAAATATTCCTTTGTTTTAGGCAATTTATCTATTTTTTTATCTAACATAGCACGTAAACCTATTGCTTTTCCTATGCTTGACTTTGTTATTCTAATTGACTTTTTTTCGCTTAGCATTTCTTTCTTCTTTGCTGATATTAAGCTTTTAATTTCAATATCCCTTTTATCCCAATCTACTCTTTCCTTATTATTTTTATTTCTTTTAGCTCTAGGTATAGCTTCAGGAAGCTTATTATAAAGCCAATCTTTATCATGCCTATATAACCAAATATATTGTTTCTTTAAATTGTTTCTAATCTGCTGTCTTGTACAGCCTTCATTATTTTTTATAAAATTGTCAACATCATTTTTATAAATACCTTCAAATCTTGTATTTGTTTTCTCAATTCTTCCTTTTAGTTCACGGTTCACAGCTTCTGTATTTATAGAAGAAAGCAATTCTAGCTTATTAGCATACTTTATAGCCGTTTTAGCATCACATCCCATGACGTTACTAATTTCCCTTACTCCATATTTTCTACTGCTAAGTAACCTTTTTAGTTTATTTTCCCACGTAGCTCCGAAGCATTTAACTCTTCCGATCTTATATTTATCCTTTTCTGTTTTATCTGGTCCTTTTCTTGAATACACAAAACCACATGAACAATTGAAGGTTCCGACAGGTACTCTGGTTTTGTAATCTTCAGTTATTTTTAAATCTCTAACTACCCTCTTTCCATAGTGATCAGCAGCTTTGTTTAAACATAACCAAGGGCCTTTTCCGAAAGGATTGTACTTGTAGTTTATTTCTTTAAAAAATTGTGATATATCCGTTTGTAAGAAATTTATCAATAACAAGTGTCTAACTGGATGAACTGTTCTGCTTCCCTTTCTAGTAGCTATCTTTAACCAATTAAATTCATCGTCAATATCTATAGTTGATTCCATTAAACCTAAAAATTCTTCACCATAAAAGCTCATGAATTCTTCATTCAATTTCATTTGCCTAATTCTGCCGCTGGAGCTTGCTAAATCTCTTTCGTATAATAAATTCTTATACTTTTCATATACATTTTCCTTAGAAAGCTTATTAAAATCTTGATTTAGTAAGTAATACGCATCTTTAGCTAATTTCAATAATTTATCCTGATACTTATCCTTTTCTGTTTTTCTTTCATTCAAGTCTAGTAAATTTTCATCAAGCCTTATATATTGAAGTCTGCTAACCTCCAGTTTGCTTATAGGATACCTCTTTAGCTTAACTTCATGCTTATGACATTCCATTATCCCTTGAAGCTGATGTTCTCTATGAATATATGCTTCACCGTACTTTTCTGTATCACCTTTTGCGCAAAGCGGACAATAATAAATGCCCTCCTTAACACATATGCTGCCAGCTATTATTCCAATCTTTGTATAAAGTCCATTTCCATCCTCAAGCTTTATTTCCTTCAATATTTGCTTCTTTCTTTTGCTAGGCAAAAATGGGCTATAAAATGGAAACATAGTGTGTTTATTAATAATGTAATCGGATGTATATTTGCCACCTAAATTTTTAGTCAAAGATTCTATATTGCTTCCTATTTCAAAACTAGGTATAATTGTTCTTTTCCCAAATAGCTCCTCTAAAATATCTTTATAATCTATGTTTCCTGTATAGTAGTGATATCTTGCAATTGCTGAATATATTAATTCGTCCTTGTAAGGGTCAGTAAAAAAATACAGCATTTCAGTTTTCTCCTTTGTTATACACTTTTAAACCGCCCATCCCTCATTAAATTATTTTTAGTTTACATTTAAAAATTCCTCAATTGGATCTTTTATATATCCATTTGCTTTTAAGCTTTCATATGGATGTTCCTTTTTCTCTCTAGCTTTTTCATATACACTTATTAGTCCAGCTATTTTTATTTTCTTTTCACCTTTATTTATATCATTTTTTACCTTCTCATTAAGCTCCATAGCTCGTTTTATTGCTATAGCTTTTATTGCATTATATTCTACATCTACAGGCTTCTTTTCTACTATTTTTTCAATCAATTTTTTAAGTCTAATATTATCTAGCGCATCAAATATACCGATTGCCGTTAAATCCATAACTAAGTTTTCAACTGTATCTCTTCTTTTAAATTCAATTGTGTTTTTTCTTTCCTTAAATAACTCTTTAACCTTACCGTTAAGCTCTAAATCCTTTCTATGATTAAGCATTATTTTATCCAAGTTAATTGATATATCTTCATATTTCATGATTTCAAAGTAATCATTGTTTCTTAATGCTTTTATCATTGGTTGAATTATATACAAATCTTCCTTTGCTGTAGCTCTCAAAATACTGGTGGTAATCTCTTCTTTGCTCTCGGCTAATGCTCGTTCTTGAGCAAGTATAAATAAAGTAACAGCAATGGCAGTTATACCCTGACATTCATTATAGAATACATCTTTAATTTTTTCTGAAATATTTTTCATATTCTTTAAGCCTTGAAAATCCCATAAGGTCTCCAAGAAAAACTGCCATTCAACGCTATCCTTTGCCATTCTATCCCACATGACTGCGCCTTCACTTACAGCTCTTCTTCCTTTTTTAAAGTCAGTAAATAACTTTTGTGCCTTACTTGTTCCAATCAATACAGTTGGGATACCCACTGTGTTACTCAAGGTTACAAAGAAATTTAACATTTCTTCCTCTGTATTATTTTTAGCATTTAATAAATATTGAATTTCATCAATTACTAATACTCCTATTCCATACATACTTGCTAAGGTTGTCATATGAAGCATCATTGTGGAAGTAATTCTATTTAAATAACCAAATTTATCTAGGTATCTTGTTCCAAGTAAATCATCAATTGCTTTAAAGAAACTTCTAGACAAGGCAGATAAACTTCCATCATAAGGGCAATCTATTTTTAACCAAACAATTTGTGTTCTGCTAAAATATTTTCCTCTATATTCTTCATGTTTAATAATTTGAGGATACATTAATAGAATTCTCTCTATTGCTGTACTTTTACCCATTCCTGAAATTCCTATAATAGACATATTATCTGCTGTAGTTCTTATATGTCCCATTCTTTGATTTAATTCTTTGTCATCAAATTCCTCATCTTTTAACTCATTTAATATTCTAAGTCTTTCAAGAAAGGTTTTATCCATAGGATTTCTTGCTAAATAACCACGCCTAATAAGAGTTGAAAATCTTCTTTCTATAGTAAGATGAATAGGTAGTGGTTGAATAAAATTTTTAATTCTTTTTATTATGTGATATCGAATATTTGTAGGTTTTATTTTATCCTCACCACTTATAACAGGTGATACAGAAAATCTATCAACAACTTCTTCTTCACAAAAAATATGAGGAAGTGCCTCAATAAAAGGGTTATCCATATATTCTTCTAATTCTTGTTTTTTATAGTTTGCAAGCTCAATATCACCTTTTAGTATTATTATATTATCTTCATTTCTCACGCTTCTCATCTCTTTTCCTTCTGAGCATTTCCATTATTCTATCCTTACCTGCTGTTTCTTCTTCAATTTCATTATTTTTAGGTAATTGAATTATTTCCGCAGCTTCACTTTTCTTATTTTGAGCTTCACCAAGCTTAAAGGCTTCATTTTTCCTATTTAATTCCTTTTCAAAGGCTCTATTATCTCTAATTCCTTTAATTCTTTTATTATTACTTATACTACGATCTATATTTTTTGCTTTTCTTTTTATTGCATTGTTTATTATTTCATCTATTTCATCTTCTAAATCAATATCAAGCTGATTTTGAGTATCTTTTTCAATCTCCTTTAATTCTGCAATTCGTTCAAAATTGAAAATAATTTTTTCTAAAAACCAATCCTTATATTGTTTGCTTACATCAAGAAGATAGCAAGTTTCAAAGGTTTTTCCATCAGTATTTTGAATATATATATTACTCATATTTCTTGGATCATATAAAATCTCTACACTTCTAACTTTAGCTTTTATAAACCATTGCTCTTCTAATGCCTTTTGTGAACCATAGAATAGTCCCTTAAATTTAATTCCTGCTCTTGAGACACTAGCTTTTCCCCTAGGAAGCACATTTAATCTTAAAATTTCTCTATCGACTGTCTTTAATCTTCCTTTTTTATTTTCTATTCCCCAATTCCAAAGCTGTACTGGAATTGGCTTTACTTCATCCTTAACCATTTCTATTTCCATTGGATATTTTACTTTCGTCTTAGTATTATGTCGTATTACTAGCTTAATAATAAGTCTAGTAAACTCTTCAAGAGTAATTGTTGCATCCAACCTATAATCCTTATCGCCTCTTTTTCTATATTCTTTTTGGATAGCACCAGGTGTTTTATGCTTTATTTTTTCATTTGTGATTCTAAAGTTTCTTTCAACTATTCCTTTTAAATCACCTCTATATGGTGAAGTATTTTCAATCTTGATATTCAGATTATTTATTAAATTTTCTACTGAATATCCTTCAAACTCACCTCTATCAGCTATTATAATATCTGGCAAATGTTTAGCTGGCCATTGGTCTTCAGTTATTTCAATACCATAGCTTTTACAAAACTCCACTTTATCAGCTACCATGTTATCTAATGCCATCATTGCACCAAGCCAAGATGGTCCTTCAAAACCTACATAAATTCCTGTTACAAGTCGAGAAAAAACATCTATTATAGCATATACAATAGGTCGGCCAATAACCAAATCATCATCTACGGAACTTAATAAATACACATCTGCAACAGTCGCATCAACCTGAAATCTAGTTCCTGGTCCATCAGTTTCAATTGTAGAATTACTTAATATTTCTCTTTCTTTTAAATTAAAAGTTTTCTCACTTTCTCTAAAAATTGTATCTAACTTTGGGTCTTCGTATTTCTTAAACCAGTAGTAAAATTGGTCGTATGTAGGAATTCTAGCTTTGTCCCATACCTTATGCTTTATTTCACCATTTTCTTTATATTTATCAGAATAAAAATCTCTTAATATTAGATTATAGGTTTCTTTTAGTGATCCTTTTTTAGGATTTCTATAATATCTTGTTATAGCAAAATTAAAATGTTTTTTAACCTCATCAGTTATATTAATACCCTCTATTACATCACCTTTATAATCAGCTTTTTTAGGTCTTCCTATTTTATTTTCAGATAGCTTTTTTTCTTTTCCCTTTCCACCTGAATTCATATAATCAGGAAGTAATGCATTCTTATTTAACCCTCTTTGCCAGTACCTACTAAATATTTTTTTAACTTTTGTCAGACTTAAATGACTTGCTTCTGATATTTCCTGAAGGGTTCTATTACGCGTATTATAATTTAAAATATCGTACATTCTTTCTATCCAATATTTTGATATAAAATCCCAGTCTCTATCTCTTTTTTCTATTTCTATATTGGAAAGCTTTGCTTCATCAACTATTCTTGCAAAAGGATCTTTAATAATAAGAAGTCTATTAGTATCTAATTCATCTTGCAGCTTATTTAATAATTCTATTTTAGGCATTGATGTTACTGAATCAATATTTACATAGTAAACATTATCATTAGAAATATGTATAATCCTGATTCTTATTTCATCATCTATATATTTTAAAACGGTATTTATATTAATCATATTACCTCCAAATTACTAATAGCCTTTTCACTTACACTAATTACAGGTATTACTTCATTAACATTTATTTTTTTAGTTATATCAATTTCAATAACTTTATTTATAATTAAATGCTTAAATATACTAAGCCCACTTCCTTTTTCAAGTACCATATCATTATCGAATCTACTACATATTGTTCTCATGGGCATATCACTTTCAACTATTCTTTTTACAAACTCACAAATAAGATCTATAAACTCTAACTGTTCTATATTTTTAAAACAATCTAATTCCGTTATATCTTTATAGCCATGAGCAAAACTTATATTATTTGCTATATTTTTATCTATTTCATTTTCTGTTACTATTGCCCAGCTAATATTTTTTCTTTGCCAATACACTTGTTCAATCTCAAATTTTTCAAGAATCCTTTTATTCATAAGTTCATCCTTTGCTTTAATAGTTCTAGCCACTTCAATTACCCTGTTACTATTTGCTTTTGTTACTAGAAAATCTGTAGTCATTACAATATATTCACCTGTTTCCGGATTTTTAGGATGTTCAATTCCAAGTTCATCCGCAATACTAAGTGTTTCTTCTAACGGTAATAATGGAAATTGCTCTCTAATGTCTACAACCTTATCTGAATACTCAAGAATATAAAAATAATTTCTTTCCATATCAGATAAAAATTCATGCTGCCTTTCTGTCTTTATTCCTTTCAGTCTTGTAACCCTACCTAAAGAGGGCACATCCTGAATTTTAATCCAGGGTTTATACTCTGGTCCAATACCTTGACCTCTTCCTTCCTTAAGCATCTTCTCAATATTAATTCTTCTCTTTCTTTTCGCCATATAATCACCCCAAAAAAGCAAAGAGCTACACACTCTTTTAAATATAAGAATGTATAGCTCTTGCTGCTAAATTTATATTCTGTTAATCCCTCTATACTTCTTTCGTATAGTAGTATATCCAATTCAAAAATTTCGATTCAACTTTTTTACAAATGGTTAAACTTTTTTACAAACGGTGCAACTTTTTTTCAAAAGGTTAAACTTTATTTCAAAACTACAATCTACATCATCATTACAACCCAATTACTCTACGGTAACTGACTTGGCCAAATTTCTCGGTTTGTCTACATCACAGCCTTTTTGTATAGATATATAGTATGCCAAGAGCTGCAGTGGAATTACTGAAATCACTGGTGCAAATATATCCATTACCTTTGGCAAATATATTACAGAATCTACTGCTTTTTCAACTTCCTTATTTCCTTCTAAAGTAAGGGCTAAAACTTTAGCGCCTCTTGTAGTTACTTCTTTAATATTACTTATCATTTTTTCAACTAGATTCTCCTGGGTGGCCCCTGCAATAACTACAGTTCCCTCTTCAATAAGAGCTATAGGTCCATGTTTTAATTCTCCGCCAGCATAAGCTTCAGAGTGAATATAGGATATTTCCTTTAATTTTAAAGATCCTTCTAAAGCAACTGCATAGTCAAGACCTCTTCCTAAAAAGAACAAATCTTCCTCTTTAAAAATTTTTGCTGCGAACTCTTGAATAACTTCCTTATTTCCCAATACCTTTTCCGCTTTTATAGGCAGCATAAGCATTTCTCTCTTTATTTCTTCTATTTGCTCTTCACTAATAGTATTTTTATTTTGGGCAAAGAAAAGAGCTATTATATAAATTGCAATAAGCTGAGTTACATACGCCTTTGTGGAGGCAACTGCTATTTCAGGTCCTGCCCAAGTGTATAAAACATCATCTGCTTCTCTGGATACAGAACTTCCAACCACATTAGTTATAGCTATTACTCTGGCTCCACGAGCTTTTGATTCCCTCAAAGCAGCCAACGTATCTGCAGTCTCTCCAGACTGACTTATAATTATCATAAGTGTTCTTTCATTTATTATAGGATCCCTATATCTAAATTCTGAGGCAATATCTACTTCTACGGGCATTCCAACTAATTTTTCAATTACATACTTTCCTACCATTCCTGCATGATAAGCAGTTCCACATGCTACTATATATATTTTATCTATATTTTTAATTTGCTCTTTTGTTATCTTTATATCATCTAAAGTTATAGGCTTATCCATCATAATTCTAGATGTCATTGTATCTTTAATGGACTTTGGCTGTTCATGAATTTCTTTCATCATGAAATGTTCAAATCCACCTTTTTCAGCAGCATTTGCATTCCATGTAACGTGGTATATATCTTTCTTTATTTCATTACCATCTTCTGATAAAAGTTTTACACCACTCTCAGTTATAACTACAAATTCATTATCATTTAAAAGATATATCTCTCTGGTATGATTTAATATAGCGGGTATATCTGATGCTATATAGTATTCGTCCTTTCCAAGTCCCACTATAAGAGGGCTGTCCTTTCTTACCGCAATTAATTTTCCTGGGTCTTTTGAACAAATGACCCCTAGAGCATAGCTTCCTTTTAGTTTAGATACAGCTTTCATAACTGCCTCAACTAAGTCTCCGTTATAAAAATAGTCTACTAATTGAGGTATAACTTCAGTATCTGTTTCAGATACAAATTTATATCCTTTAGAAATGAGCCAGTCTTTAAGTTGTACATAGTTTTCTATTATTCCATTATGAACTACGCTTATCATTCCGTTTTCACTATTATGAGGATGTGCATTTAGATCTGATGGTTTTCCATGGGTTGCCCACCTGGTGTGACCAATTCCAACTATACCTTTTAAAGGATGTCCTGATAATTTATTTTCAAGATTTTTAAGTCTTCCTTTACATTTTATTACATTGATGTGTTCATTATCAATTATAGCAACACCTGCAGAGTCATATCCTCTATATTCAAGCTTACTTAACCCCTCAATTAAAATAGGTGATGCATCTTTCTTTCCAACAAAGCCAACTATTCCGCACATATTAATCTTCCTTTCATATTTAATATAATAAATTTAGGCATAGTCTTTTAATAACATTATAATTATAAAAAATCATAACCAAACAAAACCTGATTATTATTAAAATTTTAAACAGGCAACTATGCTATTAAGAGCCAAGTATCTGACCCCATATAAGGTTTTAACACCAAGCTAATGTTGTATCAGAAATCACTTTCTGGTTTTATCAGCTGTTAACGGTAGTGCGATACCGTGGGGCACCCGCCGAAGATTCGATACTCCCCATCCTCGTCAACTAAAAGTAATTATATATATACTACTTTTTAAATTACCTGAGTTCTGGCGCTTTTTATATTTACATTATATAAAAAATATACCTCCTTCTCTTCAAAAATATGACAGTATTAAACCTATTTAACTCATTATATTCTTTGAGCTTATTTTTTGTCAACTAACAATTTTTAACTTATAGAGTAATCTAATTCATAAAACATACATAACTATTACAAATACTTGAAAAGCGTAGTGTTTTTAATTTAGTAATATTTTCTGATATTTTGCATTATATTCTTAATACATTTGAATTATAATTTTTCTTTCTCAGCTTTTTATTATATCAAGTGATTCTTAGGTTCAGATGGAGTTTACTTATAAGGATGCCTCTCTTCAGCTGAACCTTATTAACAGTATTCTTAGTGTCTTTAGCACTTAGAATACGTTATCCTTTAGGAGAAGAACTTATCCAGGCGCGTAGCAGTGCTTATCCCCCACTTTGACAGAAAAGCAGAGAACCAAAAATTTTTAATTTTGTGTGAATCGCTTTCACAGAGTGCGATGGGGGTGTTAGCAATGGTAGCGATCGGATAAATTATTAATAAATTTACAATTAACCTTTTTTATTATATAAATTTAATCAAAAATTAAGAATTAAAATTAATTCCTTAATAAAAAAACACATCGTCAAATTTCATGACAATGCATTTATATATTTAAAAATTATTAATTCACTTTCATTTCAATTAATTTAGCCAGATTATGGGCAATTTTATCTATTTCACTTTGCACTTCTCCCTCTAACATAACTCTAACTAAAGGCTCTGTTCCCGAAGGTCTTATTAGTACTCTTCCGCATCCATCTAACTTTTTTTCTATTTCTTTAATTTTTAATACTATTTCCTTATCTTCTTCATATATATTCTTTTTACTATTTGGAACTTTGGCATTTACTAATACTTGAGGGAAATTTTTCATCATTGAAGCAATCTCAGATAACTTTTTGCCACTCTCTTTAACTATAGAAGCTATTTGAAGGGCAGTAATCAATCCATCTCCCGTGGTATTATAATCCAACATAATTATATGCCCGGACTGTTCTCCTCCTAATTTGTATCCTTCCTTTTTCATTTCTTCAAGTACATACCTATCTCCAACCTGAGTTTTTACCGTGAGTATTCCCTCTTCTTTCAATGCTATATCAAATCCAAGATTACTCATTACAGTAGATACCACTACATTTTTATATAGCTTTCCCTGATCTTTTAGATGCTTTGCTATTATAGCCATAATAAAATCTCCATTTATAAGATTTCCTGTTTCATCTACTGCTAAACATCTATCTGCATCCCCATCAAAGGCAAGTCCCATATCATACCCTTCTTCTACTACAGTTTTCATAAGGTTCTCTGGATGCGTTGAACCACAATTGCTATTTATATTTATTCCATCAGGTTTATTGTTTATAACTTTTACTTTTGCCCCTAATTCCTCAAAAGCCTTTACAGAAGTTACATAGGACGCACCATTTGCGCAATCTAAAACTACCTTTAAATTTTTTAAATCTGTATCTATAGTTGATTTAGCAAATTCTACATAATTTCTTAATGCCTCTCCTGTTTCTTCTATTTTTCTGCCCACTTTTCCCCCTATAGGCATGGATATACCTTCAAAATTACTTTCAATTACATGCTGTATTTTATCTTCTAAATCATCAGATAGCTTATACCCTTTTCCATTAAAAAATTTTATTCCATTATATTCTACTGGATTATGAGATGCTGATATAACCACTCCTGCATCTGCACCATACTTTCTCGTTAAATAAGCCACTGCCGGGGTAGGTATTATACCAACACAAATAGCTTCTGCTCCTATAGAGAGTATACCTGATACTAAGGCATTTTCAAGCATATCCCCGGATATTCTAGTATCCATCCCTACAAGTATTTTAGGTTTATGGCATTTAGCTGTTAATACATATGCCCCTGCTTTTCCTAATTTATATGCTAATTCTGGAGTCAACTCCTTATTTGCAATTCCTCTTACCCCATCGGTCCCAAACATTCTATGCATATTAATACCTCGCTTATTAAAAGTTAATTTTCTTTAATTTAAAACATCCATATTATATTATATTATATTAAAAATATTTGTACAATGTAATTTAGACGCCATTAATTATGATACTGTAAAACAAAATATAAAAATCCCATCAGACTGTTATATTATTGTTGCAAAACAAAATAAAACAGTTTGATGGGATTCTTATGCAAGACTTATTTATTAAAATTTTTATTATATAGACAGCTAATTAATTTTAATAATTCATGTGAAATAAAACACACAAATTCTTTATAAATTGTATTATTAAAATTATACAATTTGTTAATATGTAGACAATCTACTTTTATTACACACCACTTAGTTTTAAAATATAACTTATATAACATTGTAAATATAGGAAATTTTAATCATGTCTTCAATAATTTCCCTTGGAATTTCAGTTAATTTGCATTTTTTTATAAACTAAGCTTCATAATTTCTAATATTCTATACCCTTATTTCCTATCATCAATTATTCACATTGTTAATATGTAGACAATCTATTTTCTCTAGTATACCATGTTTTATACATAAATGAAAGATAAAATAGCATTAAATTAAAATAATTTTTTTAATTTTAATTTAAGTAACTTATATTTGTTATATTTTTAACTATATATTCTTTCAATAAAAACATATTTATATTATTTAGTACAACAACTATGGGTTTTGATTATACTCTCAGCTGTTTTTAATCCATCCACCGCTGCAGATACTATACCTCCCGCAAATCCTGCCCCTTCTCCACAAGGGTATAATCCCCCTAATGAAATACTCTCCAAATTGTCATTTCTGGTTATTTTAACTGGTGCCGAGGTTCTGGTTTCAATTCCTGTCATAATTCCATGTCCCTCTGAAAACCCTTTTATTTTCCTCTCAAAATCAACGAAACCTTCCTTTAATGCCGAGGCCACCTTCTCAGGAAGACATTTGCTTAAATCCCTAAATTCATAGCCTGGTCTGTAGGTAGGTTCTACTTCTCCCAATTTATCAGATATTTTATCTCTTAAAAAATCTTTGATTAACTGCACTGGTGCAATGTAATTGCCTCCTCCAATATTGTAAGCCAAACTTTCATAATATCTTTGAAATTCTACACCTTTAAGAGGCGAATCGCCCCAAAAATCATTTTCTCCCACAGTTACAACTATTGCTGAATTTGCATTATTCAGTTCCCTATTATAATAACTCATACCATTAGTTACAAGTCTGCCTTCTTCTGATGATGCCGCTACCACTTCTCCTCCAGGACACATACAAAAACTATATACTCCCCTTCCATCACTACTGTTATAGACTAATCTATAATCTGCTGCCCTTAATTTAGGATGACCTGCAAACTTCCCATATTGATTTATATCTATCATGTGCTGTGAGTGCTCTACCCTGACACCTATAGAAAATGCTTTAGGTTCCATAAATACATTTCTTTCATAAAGCATTTCATATGTATCTCTTGAACTATGCCCTATGGCCAATATTAGATTATCACAGCAGATTTCACTACCATTTACCACTATAGCCTTTAGTTTTCCATGTGCTATTACTAAATCTTCCAATCTACTTTTAAATAATATTTCTCCTCCTAATTCCAGTATTTTATTTCTTATATTTTTAACTACTACTTTTAAGTTATCCGTTCCTATATGTGGTTTACCACTATATATGATTTCTTTTGGTGCTCCACATTTTACAAAAGTATCTAAAATAAACTGGCACCTTCTATCTTTTATTCTAGTGGTCAACTTTCCATCAGAAAAAGTGCCTGCCCCCCCCTCACCAAACTGTACATTAGATTCCAAATCCAACTTTCCCGTATCCCAAAACTTATTTACAGTTGTTATCCTTTGCTCAATTTTTTCCCCTCTTTCTATTATTAAAGGCCTATATCCTTTTTTAGCCAGCAAAAGACCTGCAAACATACCTGCAGGTCCCATGCCAACAACTATTGGTCTGGTTTCCATTTTTTTCGTGCCACAAATTAAATCTTCTGTTAAATTTTCTTCTTTTATTTTCACATCTTTATTTTTTGCCCTTGACACTATCTTATTTTCATCGTCACAAACCACTTCCACAGAATAGTTGAGCTTTATATTATTTTTTTTTCTGGCATCTATAGACTCTTTAAGTATTTTGAATTCCTTAATATGTTTATTACTTACTTTTAGTCTCTTTACCACTTTAATTTTTAATTTTTCAAGATCTTCGTCTATATTTATACTTAAATTATTCATTATTATTGACATTTTGTTCCTCCACTGCCTTTTTACTGATTTGTAATTTAATATTTTGTGGATCTTGTGATACCAAAGATACTCCTTCTGGAAGAGATACCACTACATTTGCAGTCTGCTCTCCTTCAGTGAATGAACTTGCATCTACATAACAGGATACACCATTTTCAGTTAGACTATTTATAACACTTTCAGAGCCAGAAATTACCACAGATACACTACTGGAACTTAATTGAGCTGTATAACTGTCATTTAAATTTTTAACCTGTATATTTAAATTCATTTCTTTCTGAGAGGTTTTATTAGTATTATTTAATTCAGCTGAATTTATTTTTAACTTTACCACACCATTATTGTTCACCAGTTTTATACCCTGAGGAACTATAAGCTTTACTTCAAGAGTGTCTTCATTTTGAATTTTACTTAAGTCAATAGCTTCTGTATCTAATTCATTTATGTTTCTTATAACACTTTCCTCTCCTGCTATATCTATCTTATCTGGTTCAGCAGTAGTTATTAATTTACTGGCATCTTCAATATTATTCTGAAATTTAATACTTATGGGTACAGTTTTAATTTTACCCACAGGTATAGTAACATTAACAGAGGATGGATTAATAGTAACATCTTTTACTATATTTCCCGATATATCCTGTGCCTGAAGAAGCATTGAAGTATTTATATCTTTCCCGGCAGATTTCAAATCATACTTTGCCACAACACTTTTTACTTTACTTACTACATCTTCCGCACCACTAATTTCTGCCTGTTCTGTTTTTAGGATAGGCTCTAAGGCATAATATCCTTCCTTTGATTTTCCCTGCAATACTACTCTTATAGATATATTTTTTTGCTTTAGTTCATCTAGTTGCAATTTTACCCATAAGTTATCATTGTTAACTATATGTATATTATCAGGACTTTTTTTTACTGATACCGGTATATTGTTTTCTCCCTTTTTCATACTATAGGAACTCAAGTCTGATTGCAATTGGAAATCAGCAGATTTAATTGAGTATACATCGGAGGCACTTCCTTTTACCAAAAGGGATATGTTAAATTCTTTTTCTCCAATTTGTACAAGTTTTGATTGAGCAAGTACATCCTCGTTAATTATATTTACAGGTACTACAATTTTCCTCTCTATTGTAGGATTTTGTACGTTAAATATATATAACCATAAAATGAATGCCGCAATAATACAACATATTTTAATTAAAACTTGATGTCCTTTAATTTTTTCTTCCACTCAATCACCCTCTCCCTCCATGTAGCCTTTTTTTGAAACCTTTTTTTCATTATAGCAGCAAGAACCTTCTTTAATCTATCTTTCGTATAATTTCTCATAAGTTTTCCATTGGCAACAAAAGAAATAATACCTGTTTCCTCTGAAACTACTATAACCAAAGCATCAGAATTTTCTGATATTCCGATTGCAGCTCTATGTCGTGTACCCAATTTTTTATTTAATTCATTATTATTTGTAAGTGGTAAGAAACATCCCGCTGATACTATTCTATTGTTTCTTATTATAGCCGCCCCATCGTGTAGTGGAGTATTTACTACAAATATATTTTCTAAAAGTGCAGATGATACTAGTGCATCTAACTTTGTTCCCGTATTTATCACATCTCCAAGTCCCGTAACCTGCTCTATTACAATAATAGCTCCGGTCTTACTTTGAGATAAATTTTCTACACAAATTCCAATTTCCGTTATCACCTTTTCCATCACTTCTTCATCTGCTAATATATGTTTATCATTAAAAGCAGTTCTTCCCAAATGCTCAAGTGCCCTACGAATTTCCGGTTGAAATATAATCACAATAGAAAGAACTCCTATAGTCAAAGTTTTTGTAAGTATCCAGTTAAGCATAATCAAATGAAAAAAACTGCTTATAGGTATAAGAAATATTATAAGTACAATTCCTTTTAAAAGCTGTTCTGCCCTGGTTTCTTTTATAAGCATATATGCCTTATAAAGTATATATGCTACTACTAATATATCCATAACAGAAGTTATACTTATATTTTTTATTGAATTAACCGTTAGCTGCAATAACTCCACTAATTTCACCATCCTGTTAATAATATCTATAATAATTATATACTATTTGATATCGTTTATATCCCTATGATAAATTATTTTAATAAAATTTTAATAAAGTATATTTTTTCTAGTATTTTATCTTACTAAGTGGGTACAATATCATTAGCCTAAGTTTTATAAAAAAACACGGGGAAACCAGTATTATTTGGGGTGAATCGTACTTTACGTACGTAGGTTATACCTTTTCCGAACCCGTCAGCTAACCCCGTCGGTAACAAGGAGGATATATTTTGAAAAAATTTTTTTGTTTTATAGTTTTTCCTTTGTTATTACTAATGCCTTCTGGCAAAGTAAGTGCAGGGGATTTTAACAATTCTAATCCTAATTTGCTTAATCAGCAAGAGGAAGTTGTGCAAGTATTTAATTACTCCAATCAAAAGATATACATAACTCAGGAGGATGTGGAGTTAATGGCTAAGGTTGTTTACGCCGAAAGTAATTCTGAGCCTTTTGAAGGTCAGGTAGCAGTAGCTTCTGTAATATTAAATAGGCTGAAATACCCTGAATTTCCAAAGACAGTTCAGGGTGTAATAAAACAAAAGGGAGCCTTTTCATGTGTACAAAATGGAGCTATAAATGTAACTCCAAATAAAAATAGTTATACTGCAGTATCTCAGGCACTAAAAGGAGTGGATCCTACTGGTAAATCTACTTTCTTTTATAACCCCAAGATAGCTACATCTCAATGGATGAAAAACATTAATAAGAGAAATATTAAATATATAGGTAACCATGTGTTTTTCATGGTAGATTAAAAATTAAAACCTCGCTATGAGCGAGGTTTTAATTTTTAATTACTATTTATTATTTTTCATCAAGGTATGAAACAGCATTAAGTGCTGCTATTTGTCCTTGTCCTGCAGCCTTCATGTATTGATATGGTTTCCCAGTACAATCTCCTGCCGCAAAACACCCTTCTATATTGGTCTTCATATCTATATCTACTTTTATATGTCCATTTTCTAGAACAAGTCCTGGCATAAGCTGATCTGGTGCAATACTGTTTTTCAATACAAACACCCCATCTGTGGTTACTTCTCTATTTTTTAAAATAACTTTTTCTGCTTTATCTGCTCCATATATCTCTAAAATTTTATCCTGTATTACCTCTATATTTTCTTTTAGATTAGATTTTTCCTTATATATGGGTATATAATATACTTTTTGGGCAAGTTCACTTACGTAGTTAGCTTCTTTTTCTGCTTCTTTGTTATATCCAATAACAGTAACAATTTTGCCCTTGTAAAGAGGTGCATCACAGGTTGCACAGTATCCTACTCCTCTGCCCAGAAATTCCTCTTCTCCTTTTAATGGCTTTGTATACTCTATACCTGTAGCTAGCACAACTGCATTTGCTTCATACATTTTTTCATTAACCGCAAGTGCAAAATATTTTCCCATTGCATATATAGAATTTATTCTTTCAAGGGTTATATCTATGCCCATATTATCTAAATGCCTTTTAAAGCTATCCTTCAGCCCCAGCCCTGTCATGTCTGGCAGCCCAAGGTAATTATTAACTTTAGGCGCCTTTACCAATTTATCACTGAGTTCTTCACTTCCAAAAACAATAATATCTTTATTTCTTATCTTAGCATTAATAGCTGCAGAAATTCCCGCAGGTCCGCTGCCTACTATGGCAATATCATACCTATGTTCCAAGTATCCTCACCCCCCTATTACATTTTTTACATAAAACTACAACAAATTAAAATGACACAACATATAAGTTTAATTTATATGTGTTTTTGTAAAACATCTTTTATTGTATCTTTAGGCCTAAACCCAACAAATTGTTCTACTACACTTCCATCTTTAAACACCATTACGGTTGGAATACTTCCAATTTTAAATTGTGCTGCTGTAACAGGATTTTCATCTACATTTATCTTAAAAAATTTAGCCTTTCCCTGTAATTCATCTGAAACCTCTTCCATTACAGGTGAAAGCATTTTGCAAGGTCCACACCATGAAGCCCAAAAATCCACCACTACAGGAGTTGACGATTCTTTAACAGACTCCGAAAAATTCATATCTTTTATTTCTTCTACCATTTTTCACCCTCCTTATACCCCACAGGGGTATATCTTATAATTATATTCTATATTATATTATTTCTCACGTCAACTTTTTTTAGTCCTTAATTCATTAAATTATTTATTTGTGAATTATTGTAAATAGATTCAGGATAAGTTTCTACTAGTCTTTTAGCATAATTTTTAGATGCCGTCATATCTAAATCTTTATATATAAGAGCAAGCCTATACAGCACTGTTTCTTCGTAACTGCCGCTAGAAAATTTTTGGTCATATTCTGTATAATATTTTATAGTGCTTTTTGAATCTCCTGAGAAATCAAAAGAAGCTCCTAACATATAAACTATATGAGGATATAATTCATTTTCCATTCCAAACTCATAGGCTTTTGTTAAATAAGTTCTTGCATCATTATAATCCTTGTTATTTAAATAGTTACATCCCAATTTATAAAAATAAGCACATCCTTCTACATTTAACAACTGGGAAGCTTGTGATAATAAACTTTCTTCACTAGCCTCCAATTTTTTGTTTCTCCATTTTATAACTTGTACATATATGGAATCATAATCTTTATTTTTTATATAATTTTGTATATCTGCAGAAGGAAAAGTTTCTTTTAATTTTTCATAATTTTCCTTATTTTGATTGATTTTTTCATTAATATTTCCAGCTTTTTTCTTAGTATTTTGAGAATTTAAACCTTTAGTTTTTATATTTTCTGCGTTAAAAAAACTTTTAATGCTTACAGTTCCTTTATGACTAATATTGAAAACAAGAAATATAAAAATCACCACCAAAAGCCCAGTTAAAGAAATATAGCATATTTTCTTTATATTACTTTTTTTACCTATTATATTCATATTTTCAAGTAGTCTCATATTTTCTTTAGCTTCAATATTTTTAATATCCACCTTAAGTACATTTTGTATCCTCTCCAAAGCTCTAGCATATTGACCTTTTTTTATATAACATACTGCACTATAGTTATTTACATTAATATAATTAAAATCACTTTCAGCACATTTTTCCAATAATACTAGAGCTTCATCTATCTTAAATTGTTCAGTTAATATTAAAGCTTCTTTATAAAATTTAATCTTTTCATGATCCTTCTTTAAACTCTCAAGATATTTTTGGGCAACTTCATCTTCGTTAATTTGATAATTCATTTTCCAAAGCTTTTGTGCCTTATCCAAATCACCTTTTAAATATAATAAAAGCCCCTTAAGGTTAATTGATGCTTTATTTTTTATATCTAGGGATATGCTTTCCTCACATAATTTTATAGCATAATCTATATATCCATTATTATATTTATTTAAAGCTTTATTATATATTTTCTGAGATTTATTCATTTATTTCATATACCACTTTCCCATCAGAGTTTTTAACTTCTATTTTGCCATTTAAATTTGTATTAAAAGAATTAATGACCCAATTTTCCACATGAGATTCATTATATACATCATCATCATAGACATTTACTTTTAAATTTATATTGTTACCATTTTTTTCTGCGGACATTATTTGCTGCTTTTTACTTGTAGTTTTTATTAAAAGTGTAATTTCTCCCGTATTTACATTAAGCATGTACAAATCTCCACCTTTTGCTAATGTTCCCTGGGATGCTCCTATAACTACTAACAGATTTTGTCCGTCAGCCCATTCTAAATATTTAGGTGATATTTCATTATTATTTTCTATTTCATAACTATAAAGATTTTGTCCATTTTTTATTATTATTTTTCCTACTCCCTCTTCTAACGCTTCACTGCCCTTTCCTTCTATACAAGCACTATAGTTTCCAGTATCAGAATCTTTCCATGGAGTATTAAAAGTTATCTTAGTGTTACCGTCTAGTTCTTTTTTTGTGAATTTTATTCCACCCGTATTTCGGGTAACCTTAGAAGAAGACTGTGTATTTTCACTGCTTTTCTCATCCTCTTTATTATCAACAGTTACAGCATTTGAACTTACTTTTTCCTTATCCGTATTATAAGAACCATTATTATCATTATTATTTACCTTAGTAGAAGAACTGTCCTTATTAGAAGAACAAGATGTAAATCCTAGAGCCAAAACAACCAACAGTAAACATGTTAAATAATTTAATTTTTTTAATTTCACTATACAATCCTCCCTTTATATAAAATGGTATTGTTACTATTCCATACCTTAATTAGATTATATCATAATAGTTATATACTAAAAACTACTGATATTCTTATTTTATATCAGTAGTTTTTAATAAGTTGTTTTATTTTCAATATAGATTGAGGACTCATAGAAAACTCGTCTAGTCCATATTGTACTAGACACTTAATGGCATTTTCATCTGATGCCATTTCTCCGCACATACTACATAATTTGCCATTTTTATGGGCAGCCTCTATAGTAGTCTTTATAAGACTTAATACCGCTGGGTGCATTGGATCATAAAGATAAGCCACTTTTTCATTCATTCTATCTACAGCTAAAGTATATTGTATTAAATCATTGGTTCCAATACTAAAAAAATCTGCATATTTAGCCATTTCTTCTGCATTTATTGCAGCAGCAGGTACCTCTACCATTATTCCAGTTTGTAAATCTTTATTAAATTCTTTTTTTTCTCTAGTGAGTTGCCCCATACATTCTTGTAATACTTTCTTAGCCTGTAAAAATTCTTCTACAGAACTTATCATAGGAAATATTATTTTCAAATGTCCAAAAACCGATGCCCTTAAAAGAGCTCTTAATTGGACTTTAAATATATCTTTTCTATGAAGACACATCCTAATGGATCTATAACCTAATGAAGGATTCATCTCCTCCTCCATAGGAAAATATGGTAATTTTTTGTCCCCCCCTATATCCAGCGTTCTTATAACTACAGATTTATTTTTCATCTTCTCAAGCACATGTTTATAGGCTTCAAATTGTTCATCTTCCCCAGGCATATTATCCCTATCCATGTATAAAAATTCAGTTCTAAAAAGGCCTACACCCTCGCCTCCATTTTTTAAAACATGTTCTATATCTTCAGGCTTCCCTATATTTCCAAGAATCTTTATTCGTTTTCCTGACTTTGTAACTATCTTTAAATTTATTAAACTTTTAAGCTTTTCTCTTTCCCTATTATAATTTTCTCTTTTAATTTTATACTCTTCTATCAAATGTTCACTTGGATTTACTATAACTATACCTTCCACTCCATCTACAATAACTAAATCTCCATTTTTAACGGAACTGGTTATATCTTTCATACCCACTACTGCCGGTATTTCAAAAGCCTTAGCCATGATAACACTATGTGAAGTTTTTCCACCAAGGTCTGTAATAAATGCTACTACCTTATTTTTATCCAACTGTGCTGTATCTGACGGTGTTAAATCATGTGCAGCAATCACTGTATTATCTAGGAAGTTACCTAAAGATACTCTACTTCCCATAAGATTGACAAGTATCCTGTTACCTACATCCTTTATATCATTTGCCCTCTCTCTTATATACTCATCTTCCATAACCTGAAATGCCTCAACATACCGATTTACTATATCATAAAGAGCTTTTTCTGCATTTATATGCTCTTTCTCTATTTTCAATTTTATAGCACCCGCAAATTCTATATCCTCTAAAAGCATAATATGACTTTCAAATACTTCTGCTTTATCTTCTCCCAATTGGTTTTTAGTCTTAATTTTTACATGTTCAAGTTGGTCTTTAGATAGCCTCAATGCTTTTTCAAATCTAACTTTTTCTTCTAATACATTGGTCACATATATTTTTTGAATGTCTACTTTACTTTCTTCTTTTATAATTATCCTGCCTATTGCATAGCCTTTAGAAGCCGATATACCTTTCTTCATTTACTTTCCTCCTGAGATTATGTTATTTTAACAAAATTCTATCTAGGATTTAAAACAAACAATTTTTAATATATTAATTTAGAAATAATTTTTTATAATAAAAAAATTCTCAAATATGTGTGTAGATTTGATTGTTAATGAAATATTTACTATAAATCACAAAATAATTACACAAATTAAATAAAAACAGACATGCTATTTGACTAAATCTTGAAATTCCTTTGAATTTTTTACTGGATTAAAATCCGCTTCTTCTTTAGCTATATTTTTAATATCTGACGACATATTTATAGCTATCCTTAAAAACTTTACCGTATTTGAAACATCTCCACGTCTTCCATATATACTTGCTTTACCATAATAACTCCATATGTAATTTTCTACTTCTAAAGCTTTATCGTACCAATTTAGTGCTTCTTCATATTTCCCATAAAGCTCATAGGCAAGAGCTTTATTAAATCTTGCATACCCAAAATCAGGATTTAATTTAAGAGACTTATCTATGTTATTCATTCCTTCTTCATAGTTATTACTATAACATAATGCTATTCCTTTTATATTATAAGCTTTATAAAATGTGCTGTCTTCATTAATCATTTCATCTGCCTTAGCTATAGTATTTGCATACTGTTTATTACTAAAAAATTGTTCAGCTTCTTTATATTTTTGTTCCAATTCTTTATTATGTTCATCTTGAATTTTACTACTATTTTGTTTTTTTATAACTGAATCCTCAACCCTAGTGCTTTGTAAATTTCGCCCAGTATTTTTATATTTATTATCATAAGCAATTTTTATTATTAAAGCTACTGCAAAAATACATAAAATACAAAACACTATACCTTTAGTCTTTAAATTCATTTTACTAAATAGCTTTGAACTTATACCTCTTTTATCTCTAAAAGCCATTTAATTTTCCTCCTAAAATAGCTGCAAATTTAGTCCTTCAGAGAAATCTACCTGAAAGACTAAATTATTTGTTTAAAAAATTAATTTAATTGTTGAGCTTATTATCTTTTAAATACTTTTCCAGCTCATCCTTTATACATTTTTTCATTTCATTAATGTCATGTGTTTTATTCTTTATACAATTATATACTTCTCCATGGCACATATAACACTTTTTTGGTTCAAACCCAAGCTTTTTTCTACTTAACCTAATTCCACTACTGTTGTATACTTCCATATCAATACATTTTCCTAAAACATGGCTTTCTTCTATTTCAATAACTCTTTTTTTTATATGACAAACATCATCATTGATAACCAAAGTTAATACAGGTCCTTCACTGGTTACCTGTAAATCTTTATACATTATTTTATCTTTAAATTCATTAATTACCAAAATACCAAATATTTTCATTATCCTAAAACTTACATAATTATTTTTACAAACTCCTGGATAATTAACCTTCATGGAAAGAAGAGGCGCCAAATAATCTTTTATAAGCCATTTTCTCCTACATTCCCTTTGCTTTTTATCTTTAATAATATCTTCTCTAGTATATTTTTTATCTATAATTGCATCTATTCCATTATAATTCTCTGAAATACAATTTACATATATGGATTTAATCAGTTCACATTCCATATTGCTAGTTAATTCATCTTTATTTTTATTATTATCATTTTGCTCCTTATTTATGTCATCCTTAGCATTAAAATTATCTACAGTTAAATCAATACCCATAATATAATAATAAGAATTAATAATTCTTATATATCTATAACCTCCTTTTTATATTTTTTAAAAAATGACTTCTATAATATCCAGGACATTCATTTTTATAAATTTTCTTATGTTTAACTTAGTAGTATACTCATAATTATACTTTTTTCGGTGAATCTCCACAAGCTTTATGTCGTAAATAGGCAGAATTTTTTTAAGATTCCACTGTAATTTCTTGAAAAATATTTATAAAATAGATTATCCTGTTGAATACAGGATAATCTATTTTATAAATATTTAAATTTTACAATGTAGACATACTAGCATCTAAATAATTTTTCTGTCCTAATTCATATAAATTGTTACCTTTTGAATCTATTGCTACAATTACAGGTAAGTCTTTTACTTCTAATTTTCTTATAGCTTCTGAATCTAAATCCTCATAAGCCACTATTTCTACCTTTTTTACACATTTTGCTATAATTGCTGCGGCACCTCCTATAGCAGCAAAGTAGACCGCTTTGTTCTTCTTTATAGATTCTATAACCTCCTTTGAACGAAGTCCTTTTCCTATCATTCCCCTTAATCCTCTATCTAATAACATAGGCGTAAAAGAATCCATTCTATAACTGGTAGTCGGTCCCACTGAACCTATAACATTACCTTCTTTGGCAGGTGTAGGTCCTGCATAGTATATTATTGAATTTTTTATATCTAGAGGAAGTTCCTTGCCTTCCTCTAGTAATTTTATTAATCTTTTATGGGCAGCATCTCTAGCGGTATATATAATTCCCGATATTAAAACACTATCCCCTGCTTTTAGATTTTTAATTTTTTCTTCTGTTAAAGGAGACATTATACTCTTTTCCATTATAAACACCGTTAAATAAACGATTTTTCAACTCCTATCATTACTATTTGAAATTTATATTATATATTTATAATTATTATAATTCTATTTCTTTATGTCTTGTAACATGACAATTTATATTTACTGCCACCGGTAATCCCGCTATATGTGTAGGGTAAGTTTCTATATTTACTGCCAAGGCTGTAGTTTTACCTCCAAATCCCTGGGGTCCTATTCCAAGAGAATTTATCCTACATAAAAGTTCTTTTTCCAAATCTTCGTAAAATTTATTTTTATTTCTCTGAGATAAAGGTCTTATGAGTGCCCTTTTGGCAAGGTTAGCAGCTTTATCAAAAGTTCCTCCTATACCTACTCCTACAACCATGGGAGGACAGGGGTTAGGTCCAGCATCTTTTACTACTTTTATTACAAATTCCTTAACTCCCTCTAGTCCATCTGCTGGTTTTAACATTTTAATTTGGCTCATATTTTCTGAGCCAAACCCCTTAGGAGCCACTGTTATATTCAATTTATCTCCCGAAACTATTTCATAGTATATTACTGCTGGAGTGTTATCTCCGGTATTTATTCTATCTAGAGGATCTTTAACTATAGACTTTCTTAGGTATCCCTCTATATATCCTTGCCTAACTCCCTCATTCACAGCCTGTTCTATATTTCCACCTGTTATATGAACATCCTGTCCAATTTTTATAAATATACAAGCCATTCCTGTATCTTGGCACATAGGCAGACTTTCGTTATTGCATATATCCACATTTTTAAGTATTTTATATAAAATATCTTTGGCTATAGGCCAATTTTCTTCCTCTGCACATTCCTCTATCTTATTTTTCACATCCTGTGAAAGATAATAATTAGCATCTATACAGAGTTTTTTTACAGCTTTTACTATATCAAACACATGTATTTCCCTCATAATTTAACACTATTCCCCCTAATACACTGCTTAAACTATTTTAAAATTTCTTTTCTATATTCCATTCTTTGTTTTTCTTCGATTAAAGTTTTTTAATTCTTGGGTTAAAGGTATATTGCCAAATTTCACATACCTAATTGCCCCTGCATCATCTCTTGCAGAGGTCATTTTGCCTGCATTATACTTACTAGGGGCAAGAGGAATATCTATAACTCCAGTTTCAAATGCTCTTACAGCTCCTATAGCTAAATCTCCTTCCCCCAATTCAAATACCTTATCTAATATACACTTTACCTCTGCCTTAATTATAACTATCTCTGTTTCCAGTTCCTTTGACATAGCAAGCCTTTGTCCACCCAAAATATCCAATGGCATCTTTGTAGCACGTATTATGGCACTATTAAGTTTTTTAGTTGATTTAGGTGATTTTACTATAATCTTTGTAACCCCCGCTAAAACTGCTGTAACTGTCCCTATAGATATAACTCCAAAAGTTTTTGCCTCATCTTCATAAGGTTCTACCATACACTGGTGAAATGCTGTAGTTATGCACACATCATCATATCCATATTCCTTCATATATTCATTTGTTTGTTCTTCCAGGGCTTTTATAGATGCTATATCTTGAATTAAATTACCACATTGTCTTACTGCCACGGTTATATTTTTAACCCCCTGTTCTGCTGAAAGCAATCCTTCTATTATAGATATGGCATTTAAAGTACTTGGAGGAATCAAAGTATGATAGGTGAATTCACAAAAAGGTTCTCTATTTATGGATATACCCTGCTCCTGATAAAATCCAATCAATCTATCACAGTATTGCCAATCTAAAATTGATTTCTCTATAGATGCATCTTTTGCATAGGGTATATTATGAGATATTCCTCCCCCCTGGCTAGAAGTGAATCCACATGCATGAATCATTTCTACTAAAAGCCTAGAATCAGGAGTACTATACGTAGCTTCAAGAGGCAAATTAATAGATTCATATATTTCTCTATATTCTTCAACTGAATAATTTAATACAGAAAATTTATCTTTTTTGTTAATTTCATGTTGTATTCCATGGTTATGTATGTTGGTTAAGATTAAATCTTCACTGCTTTGGTCTTGTAAATCTTTCAATAAACTAACATATTCCTCTGACGTATCTGACACTGCAAGTTGTACTAAAGTTATTCCCTGTTCTTTTGCTATCATAAGTTTGTTAGAAAAATTCTTGTTTTCCGGTATTCTTTTCAAAAATTCTATAGTATGTTTAAAATCAACTTTCTTATCTGCAGTTTTATAACTTAATACTTGTTTTCTAATTTTAAAAAAATCTTCTTCCGACCACTTTTTGTTTCTAAGTTCCATATATATCCCCTCTATATTTTCAACTTACTACACTTTATATTAAATTCAAACAACTAATATTTACATTATCCTTGTTATCGGAATACAACATATTATAACTAATCATTTATTATATTTAAGTTCAACTATTTTAGATTTTAGAACTTTTATGGAGTTATTGTCTAAATTATATAGAAATTTCATTATTTGCTTCTTATGTACATTATACAATTCAACATTTTCATATCTCCCCGGTGATACTACTAATACGTCTGAACCATTTATTATCTTTATAAGTTCCTGATTATCCATGGTATTAGTAAATTGTATGTTTATATTATGAAGTCCAGCCTTCTCCAATGCCCCTCTTGCTTTAAACATAAATTCATTAGATATACATATAAATGCAAATTTAGTGGCTTTGGGGTATCTTGCAATTTTAACTATAGTTTCCAAATCCACATTTATTTCAACACCTATTATTTCTTTTTGAAACCTCTTTGTCATAATAACTACTTCATTAACATGATTAAATGTAGTTATTATGACCTGACTCCTTTCTATAATCTCATTAATCTCATTATGTCCATTTTCTATATCCTTAATGGTAATAGGAATTACATTCATATTTGTACTTTCCATAAGTTGTTCAGCAAATATTTTAGCTTGTTCAATATTACATTCTACATATACAGCAGTTATCTTACTCATAAATTCTTTTTTTTCTCTTACTCTTTGAATTACAATCTCCAAGAACTCCTCTGCATCCATTCCTGTTTCAACAGCCTCTTCAAATCCAAGGTCTATAAATTTCATTATTTTTTGCTTCATGTTTTGGATTTTCCACGGATTCACTTCTCCCTCAACAAAAGTTCCCCTTCCCTGATAGGATCTTAAAATGCCATCCTGCTCTAACTCATTATAAGCCGTGCTTATAGTATTTCTACTTACCCTCAATCTTTCAGATAATTCTCTTTCTGTAGGCATTTTATCTCCAACTTTTAAAATATTATTTTTTAATAAATCTATTATCTGCTTTTTAACCTGTAAATACAGTGGAACGTCACTATCTTTATTTATTTTAACGTCTATATTTATCTTACTCACCTCAAAACTAACGAACTAATATACGAATCCTTTTCTTTACCTAAATGTTAGCATAGTGCAATACAAATATCAATATTCTTTCCATACTGTTGAAATTCAAGAGTTTTTGAATCAAATATTTCATTTCAACTATTGTTTTAGATATAATAATATCATTAATATTTTTTTATCCTAATGTACCAGTGTGCCTCCAGCTATTTATTTGAAGATGATTTAACAACTGCAGTTACCTATGCTTAAGTACTGCAGTCTTTAATATAACTAAATATCTATAGATTTCAATTTGAAGAATAGTATTCATTAATGGACCTTACTATACATTCTGCTATTTTATCTTGATATTCATCTTTCATTAATTTGTCTTTTTCTTCAGTGTTGGATAAAAATCCACATTCCACTAATATAGAAGGCATGTTATCCTTACAACGAAGTACTTTATAGGAATCAAACGCTGCCTTTTCTTTTCTGTTATTATTCTTATCTAAATCGCTGACTAAATTTTTCTGAAGAATACCTGCTAACTTTTTACTATTTTCATTTTTAGAATACCACACCTGAGCTCCATAGTATTTAGATTGAGGGAACATATTCAGATGTATACTTATAAACATATGGCATTTAGAATCTTCTTTTAGTTTGCATCTATTGTTTAAATCTTCCACTTTTTTCTTTCTTATTTTGCCTTCATCTGTATAAAGTCCCTGATCCTCATAACGGGTCATAAATACCTTATATCCCCTTTTAGATAACTTGTCCTTGAGCTTATTACTTATTTTTAAATTTATTTCTTTTTCCATTATTCCATCTTTTGATACAGCTCCACTATCTATGCCTCCATGTCCGGGATCTAGAAGTATTATAATATCATCCTTCTGTGATGCTTTAACAATATTACTACTTATTCCAAAAGGCATATATATAATATCTAAGGTAAAAATAAATATTAACGTTAGCAACACAGCAAATACGAAATTCATATTTTTTGTATTCAACAAACCTCACTCCTTATAATTATTTGAGCTTTAATATATATTTTTACCTAAGCATTTAAAAGTTATTAATACAATTTATGTATTTTTATATGTACCTAAAAAAATAGAGACCATAACTTAAATCAACAAAATCTAAATTACAATCTCTCTTATTGTTTTAGCTTGAATTTCTTAGATAAACTATCCTTCCATAGGACGCTGCCAGTTTCGTAATATGTTTTTATTATCTCTTTGAGAACTGTGGAGCCCTTCTTGCTTTTTTAAGTCCATATTTCTTTCTTTCTTTCATCCTTGGATCTCTTGTTAAGAATCCTGCCTTTTTAAGTTCCAATCTTAAGTTTTCATCTGCTTTTAAAAGAGCTCTTGATATTCCATGTCTTATAGCTCCAGCCTGACCGGTAAATCCTCCTCCATGAACATTTACCAATACATCAAATTTTCCATTAGTTGAAGTTAATACTAATGGTTGATTAACTATAACCCTTAAAGTTTCTAATCCAAAATACTCTTCTATATTCCTTTTATTTACAGTTACCTTGCCTTCACCTGGCACAAGTCTAACTCTTGCTATTGATTTTTTTCTTCTTCCCGTACCCAAATATTGAACTTTAGCCATTTTTTATCCTCCTTTCAGCTTTAACCTAATATTTTAATTCTAATATTTCTGGTTTTTGAGCTTCATTACTATGTTCAGCACCTTTATATACTTTTAATTTCTTCAACATTTTTCTTCCCAAAACTCCCTTTGGAAGCATTCTTCTTACCGCTTCTTCAAATACAAACTCTGGTTTTTTTGCTAATGCCTCTCTATATGGAGTTTCTTTTAATCCACCTGGATACAATGAATGATGTCTCAACATTTTTTGATCTAATTTTTTACCAGTCAAAAGTACCTTTTCAGAATTTATTACTATTACAAAATCTCCTGTATCTACATGTGGTGTAAATATAGGCTTATGTTTACCTCTTAATATTGAAGCAACCTGACTTGCCACTCTTCCAAGGGGCTTTCCGGCAACATCAACAACATACCATTTTCTTTCAATTTGATCAGCTTTTGCTATATATGATTTCATGGCTTTCCCGTTACATAGTTAACGGTTTTCAACTCCTCTCTTATCTTTAATTCTACAAAATGAGATTTATAAAACTTGAATATACTTATTCTCTATATAAAGATCCGGGGCTAATGAATCCTTTATACTCAAAATACAAACATTTATATTATAATACAATGCTCCTGGCGTGTCAATCTAATAAAACACTTTTTCCAGGCAGAGACCTTTAGCTGGCACGGGCTTTCCCGCTTTTGCTCTGTCTTTAGATGCTAAAATATCACTTACATATTCTGGCTTGAATTTCTCTACTCCCACTTCCAAAAGAGTACCTACTATTATTCTCACCATATTATACAAGAAGCCATCTCCCATTACATTAAATCTAACTAAATTTTCTTCCTTTGAAACTGTTAGTTCCTTTATAGTCCTAACAGAAGATTTGGCTGAACTTCCCTTCTTTTTAAACGCAGAAAAATCGTAAGTTCCTATAAAATACTTACACGAATCTCTCATTTTTTCTACATTCAGTTTTCTTCTAAAATAATAAACATATTGTCGTCCAATAACTGGTGGATTGTTCCCCGTTATTATAGTATAGCTATATTTTTTACCTATACTATCAAATCTAGCATGGAAACTGCTATCTACTTCTGTGGAATCCAGTATAACTATATCCTCAGGCAATGCTGCATTTAACACCATTTTAAAATTCGAAGAAGGTATCCTACTATTAGTAAAAAAGTTACAGACAAATCCCCTAGCATGAACTCCTGCGTCTGTCCTGCTGGAACCAATGGCTCCTGAAAAATTACCTGTAACTATTTCAATTGCCTCTTCTAGCTTTTGTTGAATAGTAATAGCATTATCCTGCCTCTGCCATCCAGAATAATTTGTTCCATCATATTCTATAATCAGCTTTACATTTTTCATTATCCCCACCATATTCTACTTAATATAGAAATACCCACTAAAATCAGGGTGCATAGAGACGCTATAAAATCTTTGCTGCTTAATTTCAGTTCTTTCATTCTGGTTCTTCCTTCTCCTCCCCTATAACACCTGGCTTCCATTGCCATGGCTAGTTCATCTGCCCGTCTGAAAGAACTTATAAAAAGTGGAACTAAAATAGGAACTAAACCTTTAGCTTTTTGTATGAGATTTCCAGACTCTAAATCAGCTCCCCTTGCTATTTGTGCTTTCATTATCTTATCTGTTTCATCCATCAAAGTAGGTATAAATCTTAATGCTATGGTCATCATCATAGCTAACTCATGAGCAGGTACTCCTATTTTTCTTAAGGGATTCAAGAGTTTTTCTATTCCATCTGTCAATTCAATAGGAGACGTAGTTAGGGTTAATAGTGATGTGCCTATAATTAAAAACACAAGTCTTAATGCCATAAATGCAGCCATAATAAGTCCTTCTTTATGTACAACTAAAAATTTCCACTTAAATAAAGGTGGACTAGCTCCTCCAGTCATAAATATATTCAATACTGCAGTTATAAGAACCAATACAAATATTGGTTTAAGACCTTTATATATATATGTAAATTGCACTTTAGATACAAGTATTGAAATTAATGTAAATACTACTATAAATATATACCCTTTGAAACTATTTACTATAAATAAATCCACAATATACATTAAAGATATTAGTATCTTAGCTCTTGGATCTAATTTATGAATAAAAGAATCGCCAGGTACATATTGGCCTATTGTAATATCCTTAATCATTTGCTAGCTCTCCTAACCTTTATTTAATAGTCTAAGTATTTCTTGTTTTGCCTGTTCTATAGTAAATATATCTTCTGATATATTTATTCCCTTATCCTTAAGTTTTTTTACCATGTAAGTTACCTGAGGCACTGCAAGTCCTACACTTTCTAAGATATCGATTTTTTTGAAAATTTCTGAAGGAGCCCCATCAAGTATACACTTTCCATCATGCATTACAATTATCCTATCTGCAAGTTTAGCTACATCTTCCATACTGTGAGATACCAATATTATAGTTAATTTATATTCCTTCTGTAAATCTTTTATTTTTCCCAAAATATCATCTCTACCTTTAGGATCAAGACCTGCCGTAGGTTCATCTAATATAAGAACTTTAGGTTCCATAGCAACTACTCCTGCTATGGCAACTCTTCTCTTTTGCCCTCCACTTAATTCAAAGGGAGACCTACCTTTATATTCCTCGTATTTCAAGCCAACTATGTCCATGGCTCTTTTTACTCTTTTATTTATATCATCATCACTTAATCCCAAATTTCTGGGACCAAAAGCAATGTCTTTTTCTATAGTTTCCTCAAATAATTGATATTCTGGATATTGAAACACAAGTCCAATTTTTTTTCTTATAAAGTTTAAATTAATCTTCTTTTCAGTTATATCTACCCCATCCACTATTATTTTTCCTGAGTGCGGTTTCAACAGTCCATTTATATGTTGTATGAGTGTTGACTTTCCAGAGCCTGTGTGTCCTATAAGAGCAACAAATTCTCCATCCCTAATTTCAATATTCACGTTATCCAATGCTTTATTCTCAAAAGGCGAATTTTTCATATATATATGAGTTAAATTTTCTATTTTAATCGACATAATTCACTCACCATCTCATCTATAGTTAATATATCCGATTTAATATTTACTCCATTGACTTTAAGTTCATAAGCCAGTTCTGTCATTTGAGGTACATCAAGTCCAATGTCTTTCATTCTACGTACCTGACTAAATATATCTTTAGGAGTACCCTCCATTATAATTTTTCCCTCATCCATAACGATTATTCTATGTGCCTCTACTGCTTCTTCCATATAGTGTGTAATTAAAATTACTGTCATATTATATTTACTATTTATTTCTTTTATTGTTTTCATTACTTCCTTTCTGCCCGATGGATCTAACATAGCAGTAGATTCATCAAATATTATACAATCTGGCCGCATAGCAAGCACTCCTGCTATAGCAACTCTTTGCTTTTGGCCACCTGAAAGCAGATGAGGTGCATATCTTTTATATTCATACATATTTACTTTCTTTAGGCATTCATCAACTCTCAATCTTATTTCTTCAGGAATTATTCCTAAATTTTCCGGTCCAAAAGCAACATCTTCTTCTACAATAGTAGCAACTATTTGATTATCTGGATTTTGAAAAACCATTCCTGCCTTATTCCTTATATTCCATGTGTTTTTTTCATCACATGTATCAAAATCTTCTACATAGACTTTTCCATCAGTTGGAATTAAGAGAGCATTTATGTGCTTAGCTATGGTAGATTTTCCTGATCCATTTCTTCCAAGAATAACAAGAAATTCTCCCTTTTCCACTTGAAAAGTAACATGATCTACAGCTAATTTTGAATTTTCCTTATCACTATCTTCATACTTATAACTTACATCTTTACATAATATCATATTTTTTCCCATGGAAAACACCTCTCTAATTTGATAGAATACAATCAAATTCTTGGTTTCACTTAAAGTTTTTATCCCAACGTGGTAATTAGCTATTACTCCCACCTTGTTTAAAGTGAGAGATACGCACTACCATGCGCCTTTATAAGTTTCTCTAAGATTCAAGTGGATGAAATCATTTCTCATAAGCAAACTCCAGCTGAATCTTAGAATCACTTGATTAAATGAATAAGGGTCTTAAGGATGGTCATAGGACATCTTCAGCTTAAACTTTCATAGAAAAACAGGGATTAAGCTAGCTTTACTTAACCCCTTGAATTTTATACTAACTCCAGTATAACTAACTCGGCTCCATCACCTCTTCTTGGTCCTACCTTATACATTCTAGTATAACCACCATTTCTCTCTGCATATTTAGGAGCTATATCAGTAAATAAATTCTTTACAACTTCCTCTTCAGTTACAAAAGAAAGCACTTGTCTTCTAGCATGAAGATCTCCTCTTTTGGCAAGAGTAATCATCTTTTCTGCCAAACTTCTAGCTTCTTTTGCCCTAGTTCCCGTTGTTTGTATTTTTCCGTGCTTTAAAAAACTAGTAACCAGATTTCTTAACATTGCTTTTCTATGATCAGATGGAAGTCCTAACTTACGATGTTGTGCCATTTATATCCCTCCTTTTCTATATAATCCGTTCTTTATTTTAATAGCTTTTAATCTTCACTTTGTTTCAACGATAACCCTAAAGCATCAAGTTTTTGTTCAACTTCTTCTAAAGATTTTTTACCCAAATTTCTAACTTTCATCATATCATCCATGGTTCTCTCAGTTAACTCTTGTACTGTGTTTATCCCAGCTCTCTTTAAGCAATTGTAGCTTCTTACAGAAAGATCTAGTTCTTCTATAGCCATTTCAAGAACTTTCTCTTTTTTATCTTCTTCTTTCTCTACCATTATTTCAACATTATTTGCATGATCCGTAAGAGTCATAAATAATTTAAAATGTTCTATAAGAATCTTAGCTGATAAACTTACAGCCTCATCTGGTAATATAGTGCCATTAGTCCAAACTTCTAAAGATAACTTATCATAATCAGTTATTTGACCAACTCTTGTATTTTCTACATCAAAATTTATTCTCTTAATAGGAGTATATATAGAATCTACAGGAATTGTACCTATAGGCATATCTTCAAATTTATTTCTTCTTTGAGAAACATATCCTCTGCCGCCATTAACAGTTATTTCCATATATAGTTTACTATTCTCATCTAAGGTAGCTATATGTAAATCCCTATTAACTATTTCAACATCACCATCTGTCTTTATATCCCCTGCAACAACCTCTCCAGGACCTTGTGCGTCTATATATATAGTTTTAATGCCATCACCATTCATTTTCAAGGCTAGTTCTTTTATATTTAGAATTAACTCTGCCACATCTTCTTTTACTCCACGAACAGTTGAAAATTCATGAAGTACGCCATCTATTTTAACATGACTGGCTGCAACTCCTGGAAGGGAAGAAAGGAGAATCCTTCTAAGTGCATTACCAAGAGTGATACCATAACCTCTCTCTAATGGCTCTACTACAAACTTCCCATAGTTACCATCCTCACTAGTTTCAACACATTCTATTTTGGGCTTTTCTATTTCTAACATGAATATAACCCTCCTTCTATTTATCTAATAATGTATCTTCTGAGGGCAACTGATTCCATAATTAATTAATTACTTACTGTATAACTCTACAATTAATGTTTCATTAACAGGAACATCTATTTCTTCTCTAGCCGGTTCCCTAACAATTCTTCCTTCAAAATTTTCAATATTACCTTCTAGCCAAGCTGGTAAAGTTTTTGGATTCTCTGCAAAAGTCTTAAATTTTTCTGATGCTTTACTACTAGCTTTTACAGTTATAGTATCATTAACTGATACTTTAAAAGAAGCAATATCTACTTTTCTACCGTTAACCTGGAAGTGTCCATGAGTTACTAACTGTCTAGCTTCTGTTCTTGACTGACCATAGCCTAACTTATAAACTACATTATCAAGCCTTGTTTCCAGTAAAACTAACAAGTTTTCACCTGTTATACCCTTTTTCCTGTCAGCTTTATCATAATACTTCCTAAATTGTTTTTCTAACAAACCGTATATTCTCTTAGATTTTTGTTTTTCTCTTAACTGCAAACCATAGTTAGATAATTTCTTTCTTCCCTGTCCATGTTGTCCTGGTGCATAACCCCTTCTTGAGAACGCACATTTATCTGTATAACATCTATCCCCTTTAAGGAATAATTTTAAACCTTCTCTTCTGCAGAGTCTGCATACAGCTCCAGTATATTTTGCCATTAAATTTTACACCTCCTATTAACTAAACTCTTCTTCTTTTTGGTGGCCTGCATCCATTATGTGGTATTGGAGTAACATCTTTGATCAAAGTAACCTCAAGTCCTGCTGCCTGAAGTGATCTTATTGCTGCTTCCCTGCCAGCTCCTGGTCCTTTAACATATACCTCAATACTTCTTAATCCATGTTCCATAGCCGCTTTAGCTGATGTTTCTGCTGCCATCTGTGCGGCAAATGGAGTGCTTTTCCTAGAACCTCTAAATCCTAAGCCTCCTGCACTAGCCCAAGATAAAGTATTTCCAGCAGCATCTGTAATTGTAACTATTGAATTATTAAAAGTTGATCTGATATGTGCACAGCCATGCTCAACATTTTTTCTTTCCTTTTTTCTTCTAGTTGTTCTTTTAGCTCTCCCAGCTGCCATCTTTTTCCCTCCTTAAATTTATTTAGCTTTTTTCTTAGCTCCTACAAGCTTTTTAGGCCCTTTTCTGGTTCTCGCATTAGTTTTCGTTTTTTGTCCTCTAACTGGAAGGCCCTTCCTATGTCTTATACCTCTATATGAACCTATTTCTATTAATCTCTTTATATTAAGGGCTACTTCTCTTTTTAAGTCACCCTCAATTTTTAGATTCTTTATATAATTTCTTAATGAATTAACTTCTTCTTCTGTTAAATCTTTAACTCGGGTATCTGGATTGACTCCTGTTTCCTCCAAGATTTTCTGAGAAGTTGGTAATCCTATGCCATATATATAAGTTAGACCTATCTCGACTCTTTTTTCTTTTGGTAGGTCAATACCTGCTATTCTTGCCATTAAAATTTACACCTCCTGAGTATATAATCTGTAGCATTAAGTTATGTTAAGTTTATTATATAAAGTTTTAAAGCCAACAGAATAATTAACTATCCTGTTGCAGCCGCACTTTAAAACATAATCACTTGGTAAATCAAATTATAAACTATTAGCTTTATATATAATTTTATTTATAACACACTCACCAATGTTTACCTGAATTTATATTATCTTATCCTTGTTTTTGTTTGTGCTTAGGGTTTTCACAGATAACCATTACTCTCCCTTTTCTCTTTATAATTTTACATTTCTCACATATAGGCTTAACTGACGGCCTCACTTTCATGGCTAACCCTCCTTAAATTACTTTGCTCTCCAGGTTATTCTCCCACGAGTTAAATCATAAGGAGAAAGTTCTACCGTAACTTTATCACCTGGTAATATCCTTATAAAATTCATTCTTAATTTGCCAGATATATGTGCTAATATTTTATGTCCGCTTTCTAATTCTACTTGAAACATTGCATTAGGTAAAGCTTCTAAAATCGTACCTTGCATTTCAATAACGTCGTCTTTTGACATAAGGTAATCAAACCTCCTCATTATTGTTGGCTATAAAAACTTAATTAACCTAAATTTAATACTAACCAACATCATATTAACACTTTAATTAAAGTCAACATTCTAAATTAAAGTCAATATTTCTGGACCATCTTCCAAAATAGCAATGGTATTTTCGTAATGGGCCGATAAACTTCCGTCCACAGTAACAACAGTCCAATTATTGGATTGTACGGTCACGTTATATTTACCTATATTCACCATAGGCTCTATAGCCAATACCATACCTTTCACGAGTTTAGGACCTCTTCCTGCTTTTCCATAATTGGGTATCTCAGGATCTTCATGCATATTACTACCAATACCATGACCCACATAATCTCTAACTACAGAAAAACCAAACCTTTCTACATAGTCCTGAACAGCAGCAGATATATCAGTTAATCTATTTCCTGATACCGCTTTTTCAATACCTTTAAAAAAGCTTTCTTTTGTTACTTCAATTAACTTTTCTGCTTCAATGGAAACTTTGCCAACTGCAAAGGTTCTTGCAGCATCTCCATGATATCCATCTAGTATTGCTCCACAATCGACGCTGATTATATCACCCTCTCGCAAAACTTTATTCTTGGATGGAATTCCATGAACTACTTCTTCATTAACAGAAGTACATATAGAAGCTGGAAAACCATAATATCCTTTAAAAGATGGCTTTGCATTATGTTTTGTTATATACTTTTCTGCAATTCTATCCAATTCCTCAGTAGATATTCCAGGCTTTATTGCACTTTCAATTTCTGACAATGTTTCACTTACAAGTTTACCTGCACGTCTCATAAGTTCGATTTCTCTATCTGTTTTAATTATTATCATTGATAAACAGCTCCTAAGATGCTTTTCACCTTTTCAAAGACCTGATTTATTTCCCCGTCACCATTTACTGTCGAAATTACACCTTGTTTTTTATAATAATCAATTAAAGGTTCAGTTTGTTTATCATATATATCTAATCTATCCTTAACAGTAGCTTCTGTATCATCTTTTCTTTGTACAATATCATTATGACATAAGTCACATTTACCTTTCAGCTTAGGAGGATTAAAATTTACGTGATAACTTGCGCCGCAAGACGGACAAACCCTCCTGCCTGTCATTCTCTCAAAAATCAGTTCTTTAGGAACATCTATAAGCAAAGTCACATCTATTTTTTTATCATTACTATTTAAAAATGCATCTAAAGCTTCAGCTTGATATACAGTTCTTGGAAATCCATCCAGCAAAAATCCACTTTTACAATCATCCATACTTAACCTATCTTTAACTATGTTTATAGTAACTTCGTCAGGTACTAACTTACCTTCATCTAAATACTTTTTAGCTTCCATTCCAAGGGGAGTCTTCTCAGAAATATTTTTTCTAAAAATATCTCCTGTAGATATATGGGGTATAAAATACTCCTCACTAATAAATTTAGCTTGAGTGCCTTTCCCAGCCCCTGGAGGACCCAATAAAATTATTTTCATCTGTACCACATCTCCAAAATACTTTTTAATTCAAAAATCCATGATAATGACGCACCAATAATTGCGACTCTATCTGTCTTACAGTTTCAATAGCAACATTTACTATAATAAGCAAACCCGTTCCACCAAAATATATACCTTTAAAATTAGTATAAGTTTCTGCTAATATAGGAGATATTGCTATTATTCCAGCAAAAGCCCCTCCTAAAACCGCCACTCTAGCTAAAATTCGTTCTATATATATAGCCGTAGGTTCTCCTGGCCTTATTCCTGGTATAAATCCAGAAGACTTATTCATATTTTCAGCCATTTCTTCTGGTTTAAGGGTTACTTCAGTATAAAACCAAGTGAAAAAAATTGTCAGCAGAAAATAAAGTACAGGATATAGCCAATTACTTTGCTTAAATGGACTAAATGGACTTGCTGTTACAAATTGAGTAAAACCAGAGTTAGGCCAAAATTGACCTATTGTTGTTGGAAACTGCATAACTGATATAGCAAATATAATTCCAATAACAGCTGCACCATTTACATTAATAGGAATATGTGTTGATTGTCCTTTATACATTCTTCCTGCATTAGTTTTACCTGCATACTGTATAGGAATTCTTCTTTCCGACAAACTCATAATTACCACTGCCACAAATAATAAAATTATCACTGCCACAAATCCTATTGTCTCTACAAAATTAACTATTTCAACTTGTTGAAGTTTTAACATTCCAGATATTGCAGATGGAAATCTAGAAATAATATTCACAAATATTACAAGAGAAATTCCATTTCCTATACCGTGTTCTGTAATTTTGTCTCCAAGCCACATAAGAAAAGTCGATGCTGTAGTTACCGTAAATATTATCATAAATATACTCAGTTTGTTTCCTGGATCTATAAGGGCACCTGCTCTACTTATTATAGCATATATACTAAATCCTTGAACTATCCCAAGGGGTATTGAAGCATATCTAGTATATTCTTGTATTTTCTTTCTTCCTTCTTCTCCCTCTTTAGATAACTGCTCTAAACGAGGCACCGCAACTGTAAGTAATTGCATTATGATAGAAGAATTAATGAATGGAATAACTCCCATAGCGAATATACTAAATCTACTAAATGCACCTCCTGATAGGAGATCATAAAATCCAAATAGTGAGCCATTATTAGTTAGATCAGTTAACTTTGAAGTGTCAACCCCTGGAACAGGAATAAAATTTCCTACCCTAAAAATTATTACCATAAATAGCGTAAATAGTATTCTCTTTTTTAATTCTGGAATTTTCCAAGCATCACGCAAGGTTGATAGCATATTATATCACCTCTACTTTTCCTCCAGCCGCTTCTATTTTTTGCACTGCAGTCTTTGTAAACTTAACTGCTTTTACTGTAAGCTTCTTTTGTAACTCGCCATTTCCAAGTATTTTTAAACCGTCCTTAGATTTACTTATCATTCTTTTTTCTAAGAGTAGTTCTGCTGTAATTTCCGCTCCATCTTCAAATACATTTAATCTCTCAACATTTAATTCAGAATAATCTTTTGAAAATATATTAGTGAATCCTCTTTTAGGAACTCTTCTATAAAGTGGCATTTGTCCGCCTTCAAAGCCTATTCTTACCCCGCCGCCAGCTCTAGCTTTCTGTCCTTTTTCACCTTTTCCAGCATTTCTTCCAAGTCCTGAACCAGTACCTCTACCAACCCTTTTGCGTGACTTTCTAGATCCTTCTGCTGGTCTTAACTCATGAAGTTTCATTTTTGCACCTCCCTTACTATGCTTCTTCTACTTCTAAAAGATAACTAACTTTTTTAATCATGCCTTTTATTTGAGGGGTATCCTCCTGCTCTACAATTTTTCCTATCTTTCTCAATCCAAGAGCATTAACAGTGGCAATATGATCTTTTCTTCTCCCTATTAAACTTTTTTTCAAAGTTATTTTAAGTTTAGCCAAAGACATTCCCTCCTAACCTAAAATCTCTTCGACAGTTTTACCTCTAAGACTAGCTATATGTTCTGCTGTCTTTAGTTTTGATAAACCATCAATGATAGCATTTACCATATTTCTTGGATTATTAGAACCAACAGATTTTGCTCTAACATCCTTTAATCCTGAAAGTTCAAGTACTGCTCTTGAAGGACCACCTGCTATAATTCCTGTTCCTTCACTGGCTGTCATTATAAACACTTTTCCTGTTCCAAACTGACCAGTTATATTATGTGGTACTGTAGTGCCAACTATTGGAACTTCGATTAAATTCTTTTTTGCATCTTCTATTCCTTTTCTAATTGCCTCAGGTATTTCTATAGACTTTCCAGTTCCTACACCTACATGGCCATTTTCATCTCCCACTACAACTAGGGCACTGAATCTAAAATTTCTACCACCTTTAACAACCTTAGCGACTCTGTTTATAAATACAACTTTTTCTTTAAGATTTAAAGTGCTAGGATCGATTCTCATTTATTTCCCTCCTTATTTAGAATTGTAATCCACCTTCTCTTGCTCCTTCCGCAAGATTCTGTACTCTTCCATGATATATATATCCGCCTCTATCAAAAACTACTTCTTTAATTCCCTTTTCAATAGCCTTACTAGCTATCACTTTACCAACAACTTTTGCTGCTTCTTTATTACTTCCAATACCTTCAAAATTTTTATCCACACTTGAAGCAGAAACTAGAGTTGTTCTTCTTACATCATCTATTATTTGGGCATATATATTTTTTTCACTTCTATATACCGAAAGCCTTGGAACTTCACTTGTTCCAAAAATTTTCTTACGAACTCTTAGATGACGTTTTTTTCTTAGTTTTTTTCTATCATATTTTTTGAACATGAAACTCACTCCTTTCTACTACTTCTTACCAGTTTTACCCTCTTTACGTCTTATAACTTCATTATCATATTTAATTCCTTTTCCCTTATAAGGTTCAGGTTCTCTCCATGATCTTATGTCTGCTGCCACATTTCCCACTAATTCTTTGTCAATACCTTTTACTACAATTTTTGTAGCAGATGGTGTTTCAAAAGTTACTCCTTCAACTGCTTCTATTTCAACAGGATGTGAAAATCCTAAACTTAAAACTAATTTTTTCCCCTGTAATTGAGCCCTGTATCCGACTCCTATCAATTCTAATGTTTTTGAATATCCCTCAGTCACACCAACAACCATATTATTTATTAAAGCTCTGGTTAATCCATGAAGAGATCTTGATTGCTTTTGATCATTATTTCTTGTAACCACTACTGAATTGTTTTCAACAGTAATATTAATATCTTTTGTCATAGCTTTCACAAGTTGGCCTTTAGCTCCTTTTACAGTAACAACATTCTCTGGTGTTACTGCAAAATCCACACCACTTGGAATAGCTATTGGAAGTTTTCCTATTCTTGACATAATTACACCTCCTGTACTCCTTGTTTAGCAATAAATATCATCTATATTTTTCATATATTCTATATTATACCCAATACTACCATATGTAGCAAAGTACTTCTCCACCTACTCCTAACTTTCTTGCTTCTCTATCTGTAACAATTCCTTTAGAAGTAGATATTATCGCAACTCCCAACCCATTTAAAACTTTAGGAATTTCTTCTTTTCTACAATAAACCCTTAAGCCAGGTTTAGATATTCTCTTAAGTCCAGTTATAACTCTTTCTTTATTTTTACCATATTTCATTGAAAGTCTTATCATATTAACAGAACCATCTGCATATTCCTCTAAATTTTTTACATACCCTTCCTGAAGCATTATGTTCAATACTGCCTTTTTAATAGTTGAAGAGGGTACTTCTACTATTTCATGTCTAACAACATTGGCATTTCTTATACGTGTAAGCAAATCTGCTATAGGATCAGTCATTACCATTGATTGTGCCTCCTTTCATCAATAACTAAATTACCAACTCGCTTTTCTACAGCCTGGTATTTCACCCTTATATGCTAATTCTCTAAAACATATACGACATATACCATATTTTTTTAATACAGCATGAGGTCTTCCGCATATTCTACATCTTGTATAAGCTTTAGTTGCATATTTAGGCTCTTTCTTCCATTTTTCTATTAAAGCTTTACGCGCCACATTTCTCCCTCCTTATTTTTGAGCAAATGGCATTCCGAATAATCTCAATAATTCTTTTGCTTCTTCATCAGTATTGGCAGTGGTAACAAAAACAATATCCATACCTCTAACTTTATCTATTTTATCATATTCTATCTCAGGAAATATTAATTGTTCTTTAATTCCTAATGAATAGTTTCCTCTACCATCAAAGGACTTATCTGATACTCCTGAAAAATCTCTAACTCTTGGCAAGGCAACATTCATTAACTTATCTACAAACTCATACATGTATTGTTTTCTCAAAGTAACCTTACATCCTATTGCCATATTTTCTCTTAATTTAAAATTCGCTATGGATTTTTTTGCTCTGGTCAAAACTGGTTTTTGTCCTGTAATTATAGTTAGATCACTAACAGCTGACTCTAAAACTTTTGGGTTGTCTTTAGCTTCTCCCACACCCATATTTATAACTATTTTATCAAGTTTTGGTGCTTGCATTATATTTTCATACCCAAATTTTTCCATCAACGCTGGAACTACTTCTTTTTGATATTTTTCCTGTAACCTTAAACTCATACTTTGGGCCTCCTTTCAAAGATTTATAATGTTTCTCCGCACTTTTTACATACTCTAACTTTTGTTCCATCATCTAATATCTTATGACTTATCCTAGTCACATTCTTACATTTATCACAATATAACATTACTTTTGAACTATATATAGGGGCTTCTTTACGAACTATGCCGCCCTCCATATTCTGCCTATTTGGCTTTTGATGTTTTGAAACTATATTAATACCGTTAACAATAACCTTAGCTGATTTAGGTATTACAGTTAAAACTTCTCCTGTTTTTCCCTTATCTTTTCCTGATATAACCATTACCGTATCTTTTTTTCTAACATGTACTTTTGCCATCGTAGCCACCTCCTTACTTTATAAAACTTCAGGTGCTAATGATAATATTTTTGTAAAATCTTTATCTCTTAGCTCTCTTGCAACCGGCCCAAAGATACGAGTTCCTCTCGGTTGTTTATCTTCTTTTATTATAACTGCAGCATTCTCATCAAATTTTATATATGAACCATCTGCTCTCCTTAAACCTCTTGCCGATCTAACGATAACAGCCTTAACAACTTCTCCTTTTTTAACAACACCGCCTGGTGTTGCACTTTTAACGCTAGCAACTATTATATCACCAATGTTTCCCCATTTTCTTGTGGATCCACCTAAAACTCTTATACACATGATCACTTTAGCACCGGAATTATCCGCAACCTTCAATAACGTCTGTTGCTGAATCATTGAAAACACCCTCCTTTCAGCTATGCTATTTAGCTTTTTCTACTATTTCTACAAGCCTCCATCTTTTATCTTTTGATAAAGGTCTAGTTTCCATTATTAATACTCTATCATTATTTCTTGCCTCATTATTTTCATCATGAGCCTTAAATTTAGTAGTTCTTTTTACTATTTTACCATATAATGGATGACGAACTCTATTTTCAACTGCAACTACTATAGTTTTATCCATTTTATCGGAAGTAACTCTTCCTATTCTCGTTTTTCTATATCCTCTTTCCACGAATAAACCTCCTTTCAATCTATTGTTCAAACGCCCTTAGTTCTTCTTCTCTAAGGATGGTTTTAATTTGGGCTATAGATTTTTTAACTTCCCTTATTCTCATAGGATTCTCCAATTGACCTGTAGCCAATTGGAATCTTAAATTAAATAATTCGGATTTAAGATCCTGTACCTTTGCCTGCAAGTCTTGAGGGCTACTACTTTGTCTTAGTTCTTGTAATTCTCTAGCCTTCATCGCTTTCACCACCCACTTCTTCAAAATCTCTTCTCGTCACGAATTTAGTCTTTATAGGCAATTTGTGTGATGCAAGTCTCATTGCTTCCCTAGCTGTTTCTTCTGGAACACCTGATAACTCGAATAATATTCTACCTGGTTTAACAACCGCTACCCAATATTCTGGTGAACCTTTACCGGAACCCATACGTGTTTCTGCCGGTTTTTCTGTAACTGGTTTATCAGGAAAAATCTTTATCCAGAGCTTTCCTCCTCTTTTAATATATCTATTTATAGCTATTCTCGCTGCCTCTATTTGATTGTTTGTTATCCATGCACATTCCGTGGCTTGTATAGCGTAATCTCCATATGCTATGAAATTACCTCTTGTAGCCTTGCCTTTCATTCTACCTCGCTGTACCTTACGATGCTTAACTTTTTTAGGCATTAACATATGCTATTCCTCCTTCCCTATGCTTTAGCTTCTTCCTTGGTTTCAACAGGTTTTTTAGCAGGAAGCACTTCTCCTTTATATACCCATACCTTTACTCCTATTTTACCGTATGTGGTATCTGCTTCTGCAAATCCATAATCTATATCAGCTCTTAAAGTCTGTAATGGAATTGTTCCTTCATGGTAGGATTCAGCTCTTGCTATTTCAGCACCACCAAGTCTTCCTGAACATGTTGTTTTAACCCCTTTAACACCGGACCTCATTGCCCTTTGTATTGTTTGCTTCATAGCTCTTCTAAAAGAAATTCTTTTTTCAAGCTGCAGTGCTATATTCTCTGCCATAAGTTGGGCATCAGCCTCCGCTACTTTTACCTCAACTATATTTATAAGTATAACTTTTTGTGGAACTATTTTTTTCAACTCTGCTTTTAGGGCATCAATTCCTTGGCCGCCTTTTCCTATTATCATACCAGGCTTAGCTGTAAATATATTTAATTTAATTCTTTTAGCTGCTCTTTCAATTTGAATTTTTGAAATTCCAGCTATGGCACCTTTTTTCTTTACAAATTTTCTAATCTTATTATCTTCAACTAGATTATCTGCAAAATTTTTCTTATCTGCATACCACTTAGCATCCCATTCTTTAATTATGCCAACTCTTAAGCCGTGCGGATGTACTTTTTGTCCCATCTGTTTCCCTCCTTCTTACTCTCTTTCCTTAACTACCAAAGTTATATGACTACTTCTTTTCTTAATTCTAAAAGCTCTTCCTTGAGCATGTGGCTGAAATCTTTTTAATGTTGGACCCTCACAAGCATATGCTTCTGAAATATATAAAGTATCTCTATTTAAATCTAAATTATTTTCTGCATTAGCAACTGCTGATTTCAAAAGTTTATTAACTACTACAGCTGCATCTCTTGGAGTATATTTTAATATGGCAAAAGCCTCATTTACATTTTTACCTCTAACCAAATTAAGCACAACTCCTACTTTCATTGAGGACATTCTTACATATTTAGCTATAGCCTTAGCTTCCATTTTGCCTACTACCTCCTTTCCAATTATCTAGAAACACGAGTTGTTTTTTCACTTCTATCAACGTGTCCCCTATATGTTCTAGTTAAAGCGAATTCTCCCAATTTATGACCTACCATATCTTCCGCTATATATACAGGAACATGTTTTCTCCCATCATGCACTGCTATAGTATGACCTATCATTTGAGGAAATATAGTGGAACTTCGTGACCAAGTTTTTATAACTTTTTTTTCGCCTTTTTTATTTAACTCATTTATTTTGTTTAAAAGTGATTCTTGGACATAAGGTCCTTTTTTTACTGATCTGCTCACTTTTTAGCCTCCCTTCATACAATTTATCCAAATAAAATTTTTCTAAATCAATATAACAAATCTTTGTCTAACTTATAAATTTAAGTTTTTACTTAAATCAACGAAGAGAATATATATTCTCTTCAAGTTACCTGCCATTTTTTCTCTTAATTATGAGTTTATCAGAATATTTCTTGTTTTTTCTAGTTTTTAATCCTAATGCAGGTTTGCCCCATGGAGTAAGTGGCCCTGGATGACCTACCGGTGATTTTCCTTCTCCACCACCATGTGGATGGTCATTAGGATTCATTACGGAACCCCTAACTGTTGGTCTTATTCCCATATGTCTCTTTCTACCTGCTTTACCTATGTTAATTATTTCATGAGTTAAATTTGAAACTGTACCTATTGTTGCTCTGCACTCTATTCTTACATATCTTACTTCACCACTTGGAAGTCTCAATGTTGCATATTTTCCCTCTTTAGCCATAAGCTGAGCTGAAGTTCCTGCTGATCTTACAAGCTGTGCTCCTTTTCCTGCTTGCAATTCTATATTGTGAATTGTTGTACCTACAGGTATGTTAACAATTGGAAGACAATTTCCTACCTTTATATCTGAATCTGCTCCTGATACTATTACATCTCCAACTTTCAACCCAACTGGAGCTATTATATATCTTTTTTCACCATCTAAATAAGTCACAAGAGCTATAAATGCCGACCTATTAGGATCATATTCTATAGAGGATACTTTTGCTGGTATACCATCTTTAGTTCTTTTAAAATCTATTAATCTATATTTTCGTTTTGCTCCACCACCTATATGACGAACTGTTATTTTACCGTGAGCATTTCTACCACCACTCTTTTTTAATGCAACAAGAAGTGATCTTTCTGGCACATCTGTAGTTATTTCCTCAAATGTATTTACAGTCATATGCCTTCTCGAAGGTGTGGTAGGTTTAAATCCCTTAACTGCCATAACCGGTATTCCCTCCTTTTTTCGCTTATCTGGATTTCTCCAATAACTGCTTTATCTATTATTGTATTCCTTCAAAGAATTCTATTGTTTTACTTTCTTCTGTGAGTTTAACAATTGCTTTTTTGTAATCTGGTCTTTTTCCTATATGCACACCCACTCTTTTTTTCTTTCCTTTATACCTTGATGTATTTACAGTTTCCACAGTTACTCCAAATACATCTTCAATGGCCCTTTTTATCATTGATTTATTAGCACGTATATCAACAATAAAGGTGTATTTTTTCTCATTCATAGCGCCCATACTTTTCTCCGTTATAACAGGCCTTCTTATGATATCATAATTAGTATATTTCATTATGCATACACCTCCTCAATTTTTGATACAGCATCTTTAGTTATTATAAGTTTTTCATATTTCAACAAGTCATATACATTTAAGTTATTAACTGGAATAACTGATACTCCTTGTATATTTCTTGCTGACTTATATACATTTTGATTTGATTCAGCAGTAACAATCAATGTTTTCTTGGCCTCAAAAGTACTTAACATTTTCACTATGTCTTTTGTTTTTGGAACATCTATTTCTAAATTTTCTAACACTACTATCTGATTTTCTTCAACTTTACTTGATAGAGCAGACTTCATAGCTAACCTTCTCGCTGACTTTGGAACTGAGACTCTATAACTTCTAGGTTTTACCGCAAAAACTACACCACCATGAATCCATTGTGGTGCCCTTATAGAACCCTGTCTTGCTCTACCAGTTCCTTTTTGTCTCCAAGGTTTAATTCCACCTCCAGAAACTTCAGCTCTAGTTTTCGCCGATTGCGTTCCCTGCCTCTTATTAGCAAGTAATGCCACAACTACTTGATGCGTAACATACTGATTCACTTCAACACCAAACACTTTATCTGATAACTCAAAATCTCCAATTTTTTGACCTTCTTTATTAAATAATCCTACTATAGGCATTCTGCATCCTCCTTTCTAATAAAATTAAGCTTTAACTGTATTTCTTATTGACAAAAAGCTTTTGTTAGGTCCTGGTACACCACCCTTTATCAGGATGATATTCTTTTCAGCAATAACTTTTGCCACCTGCAGATTTAAAACAGTAGTATTCTTATTCCCCATATGACCTGGCATTTTTTTATTTTTAAAGGTTCTAGATGGATCCGAGGAAGCTCCCATTGAACCAACAGCCCTATGAAATTTGGAACCATGAGACATAGGTCCTCTTTGGGCATTCCATCTTTTTATTACCCCTTGAAATCCCTTACCTTTTGAAACTCCAGATACATCAATTTTGTCGCCTTCTGCAAAAACATCTGCTTTTATTTCCTGGCCTACTTCATATTCGTTTATATTATTAACTTTAAATTCCTTTAAGAATCTTTTTAATGAAACTCCTGCCTTTGCAAAATGACCTTTCAATGGTTTGTTGACAAGTTTTTCTCTTATATCACTAAAACCAATTTGTATAGATTCATATCCATCTTTTTCTGCAGTTTTCTTTTGTACAACTACACAAGGACCTGCTTCAATTACTGTAACAGGAATTACCTTACCATTCTCATCAAATATTTGGGTCATACCTAATTTTTTACCCAATATAACCTTTTTCATTTACATACACCTCCTAAACATATTAGCGGATCATTTAAACTAAACGATCATAATAGTTAGTAATAATAATTTATTACAATTATAATTTTATCTCAATATCAACACCTGCTGGTAAATCGAGCCTCATTAAGGCATCAACAGTTTTTGGTGATGGACTTATTATATCTATAAGCCTTTTATGAGTCCTTATTTCAAATTGTTCTCTTGAATCTTTATATTTATGTGGGGCTCTTAGAATTGTGACTATATCTTTTTCTGTAGGTAGTGGTACCGGTCCTGCTACCTTTGCCCCCGTAGACTTAGCAGTTTCTACTATTTTTTCAGATGATTGATCCAGTATGGTATGGTCAAAAGCTTTTAACCTTATTCTTATTTTTTGTTTTGCCATTGTTATTTCCCTCCTTTTCATGCACGCTATACTTCTTACGTACAACAGCGGATATATTCTATAAACTGTTCCAGGCGTTTCATATATTTTGATACAAAGAACACTCTATAAAATCACCGTCGCCTAGTTCAAGACCTTGGCATACTCAGTCAAGAATTACCCGGAAGCCCGGCAACCTCTTGCATCATCGCTGTTATAACATCACAACTTCTTAATTATACACTAAATTCTTATTTCTGACAAGTAAAAATTTGCACTTTTAAGCTAGTAACCTTACGCCCTCCTAAGGTTCTCATTTACTCACTTATTTATTAAAATTAATTAAAATTTAACGCTATAAAAGTTTTAAACATCTAGTAGAATTAATTTAACCCCATGTGTTAAATTAAGGAAAGAGAATTCTCTTTCCTTTTCACTGCATTCTTATTACTAAATTATCAATACCACATTGCTGACTACTCAGATATAGTGGTAACAACACCTGAACCAACTGTTCTTCCGCCTTCTCTTATTGCAAACCTTAATCCTTCATGCATAGCTACTGGTGTTATTAATTCTACATTCATATCTATATGATCCCCAGGCATTACCATCTCTACTCCTTCTGGTAATGATATTGAACCTGTTACATCTGTTGTTCTAAAATAAAATTGTGGTCTATATCCATTGAAAAATGGTGTATGTCTTCCGCCTTCTTCTTTCTTTAATACATACACTTGGCCTACAAATTTTTTATGTGGCTTCACTGAACCTGGCTTTGCAAGTACCTGACCTCTTTCTACTTCATCTCTCTGTACGCCTCTTAATAATGCTCCTATATTATCTCCTGCCATAGCCTGATCTAGAAGCTTTCTAAACATTTCTACACCTGTACATACTGTCTTCTTCTTCTCTTCCTTTAACCCTACTATTTCTAATTCGTCCCCTATTTTAAGTACTCCACTTTCTACTCTTCCTGTAGCTACTGTACCTCTTCCTGTAATTGTAAATACATCTTCTATTGGCATTAAGAATGATTTATCTATTGGTCTCTCTGGTGTTGGTATATAGCTGTCTACTGCTTCCATCAATTCATGTATACATTTAGTTGCCTCAGCATCATCTGGATTTTCAATTACCTTTAACGCACTTCCTACTATTATTGGAACATCGTCTCCTGGGAATCCATATTCGCTTAATAATTCCCTTACTTCCATTTCTACCAACTCTATTAATTCAGGGTCATCTACCTGATCTGACTTATTTAAAAATACTACTATATACTGTACTCCTACCCTGCTTGCCAGTAGTATATGCTCTCTTGTCTGTGGCATTGGACCATCTGCTGCACTTACTACTAGTATCGCACCATCCATCTGTGCCGCACCTGTTATCATGTTCTTTACATAGTCAGCATGTCCTGGACAGTCCACATGTGCATAGTGTCTGTTATCTGTCTGGTATTCTACATGTGCTGTATTTATTGTTATACCTCTTTCTTTTTCTTCCGGTGCCTTATCTATTTCATCGTATTTTGTAGCTGATGCTTTACCTTCCTTTGCCAGCACCATTGTTATTGCCGCTGTCAATGTGGTTTTACCGTGGTCTACGTGTCCTATTGTTCCTATGTTTACATGCGGTTTTGTTCTCTCAAACTTTTCTTTTGACATTACTTCTTCCTCCTTAAATAAACTAGTATATTATAAAACTACTTATTTTTTTCACCTGTAATTTTTTCTTGAATACTCTTTGGAACCTCTTCATAATGATCAAAGGTCATAGAATAAACTCCTCTGCCTTGTGTTCTTGATCTGAGTACAGTAGCATATCCAAACATTTCAGAAAGTGGAACAAAGGATCTTATAACTTGAGCTCCCGCCCTTGGGTCCATTCCTTCTATTCTTCCTCTCCTAGAATTTATATCTCCTATTACATCTCCCATATATTCTTCTGGTACTGTAACTTCAACTTTCATCATCGGTTCAAGCAGAACTGGATCTGCTTTTGACATAGCACTTTTAAATGCCATAGATGCTGCAATTTTAAATGCCATCTCTGAAGAGTCTACATCATGATAAGAACCATCATATAATTTAACTTTAAAGTTTATAGTAGGATATCCTGCTACTACTCCCGTTTCAGAAGCTTGTCGTACACCCTCATCAATTGGAGAAATATATTCCTTTGGAATAGTTCCTCCCACAATAGCATTTTCAAATGAATATCCCTCTTGGGAAGGTGACATTTCTATCCAACAGTGACCATATTGGCCATGTCCACCAGACTGTCTAACAAATTTACCTTCTGCTTTAACAGTTTTTCTAACAGTTTCTTTATAAGCAACTTGTGGTTTACCAACATTACACTCTACTTTGAATTCTCTTTGAAGTCTATCTACAATTATTTCTAAATGAAGTTCTCCCATTCCTGCTATAATTGTCTGTCCTGTTTCCTGATCCGTATAGGTCTTAAATGTTGGATCCTCTTCTGCAAGTTTTGAAAGTGCAATACCCATCTTTTCTTGGCCAGCCTTTGTTTTAGGTTCTATTGCAACATGTATAACTGGTTCAGGAAATTCCATACTTTCAAGTACTATTGGATTTTCTTCATTACAAAGTGTATTACCTGTTGTAGTATCTTTCAAGCCTACTATAGCTCCCAAATCTCCTGCACGAAGTTCATCAACTTCTTCTCTACGGTTTGAGTGCATTTTTACAAGCCTTGCGATTCTTTCCTTTTTTCCTTTTGTTGAATTATATACATAAGTACCGCTTTTCATAATTCCTGAATAAATTCTTGTAAATGCTAGTTTACCTACAAATGGATCTGTTGCAATTTTAAATGCTAGCGCAGATAATGGTGAATTGTCATCTGCTGGCATATCAATTTCTTCACCTTTTTCAGGATCTATTCCTTTTACAGGTGGTATATCAAGTGGTGAAGGCATAAAATCAACTACCGCATCTATCATTGGCTGTACACCTTTATTTTTATAAGATGATCCACATAAAACTGGTACTATATGATTTGAAATAACACCTTTTCTAATTGCAGATACTATCTCCTCTTCTGTTAACTCTTCTCCATCTAAATATTTCATCATCATATCTTCATCTAATTCAGCCACTGCTTCAATTAATTCGGTTCTATATTGGGCAGCCTTATCTTTTAAATCATCAGGTATTTCAACCTCATCCATAACAGTTCCTAGATCATCCTCATATATTATAGCTTCATTTTTTATGAGGTTTACTATCCCTTTAAATTCACTTTCTGTTCCTATTGGAATCTGTATAGGTATAGCATTGCAATGAAGTCTATTCCTTAAAGCATCTACACACATATAAAAGTCTGCTCCGGTTGAGTCCATTTTATTTACATAAACTAACCTTGGAACTCCATAATTATCTGCTTGCCTCCATACAGTTTCTGTTTGCGGTTCTACTCCACTTTTAGCATCTAAAACAGTGACAGCTCCATCAAGAACTCTTAGGGATCTCTCAACTTCTACAGTAAAATCCACGTGTCCTGGTGTATCAATTATATTTATAGCATATCCTTTCCATTTACAAAAAGTGGCAGCTGAAGTTATTGTTATTCCTCTTTCCTGCTCCTGAGCCATCCAGTCCATAGTAGCCTGCCCCTCATGTACTTCTCCTATTTTATGAGTTCTTCCTGTATAGAAAAGTATACGTTCCGTAGTAGTAGTTTTTCCTGCATCAATGTGTGCCATTATTCCTATGTTACGGAACTTTTCTAGCGGATATTCTCTTCCCACTTAAATTTCCTCCTCGCAAGTGTAAATTTAAAATTTGATAAAACTGCTTCAGTAAAATTACCAAAACAGTTTCGAATATTAATATCTATAATGTGCAAAGGCTTTATTAGCTTCAGCCATCTTATGAGTGTCTTCTCTTTTCTTAACAGCCGTACCTGTATTATTTGCTGCATCCATTAATTCTGAAGCAAGCCTTTCTCTCATATATTTTTCTCCTCGTTTTCTTGATGCTACAAGGAGCCATCTTATTCCTAATGTCTGTCTTCTCTCTGGTCTAACCTCTATTGGGACTTGATATGTTGCACCACCAATTCTCCTAGCTTTTACTTCTAAAAGAGGCATTATATTATTCATTGCTTCCTCAAAGACTTCTATTGGTTCCTTATTTGTTTTATTCTTAATTATGTCAAAGGCTCCATAACAAATCTTCTGAGCCACCCCTTTTTTACCATCTTTCATTATGTTATTTATTAGCTTAGTAACAACCTTACTGTTGTATACTGGATCTGGTAGTACGTCTCTTTTTCCTATATGTCCTTTTCTTGCCACTTTACTTCCCTCCTTAATAAAATTAATTTAAGTTCATCGGTACTCGACTTTTAAAAAGCCGCAAAGTGCTTTGTACTTCTGCAAAATAAATATATATAAACGCTGAAGACATAGCACCGCTTTATCAACCAACCTAGACTAAACTATTTCTGCTTAGGTCTTTTAGCACCGTATTTTGATCTTCCCTGTAGTCTATCAGCAACTCCTGCTGAATCTAATGCTCCTCTTACTATATGGTACCTAACACCTGGAAGATCTTTAACTCTTCCTCCTCTTATTAGAACAACACTATGTTCCTGTAAGTTATGTCCTATACCTGGAATGTATGCACTAACTTCATACCCATTTGTTAACCTAACTCTAGCAATTTTTCTTAAAGCTGAATTTGGTTTTTTAGGGGTAGTAGTTTTTACCACTGTACAAACCCCTCTTTTTTGAGGACATTCTTTTAATGCTGGTGCTGTTGATTTTGAACTCACTGTCTTCCTGCCTTTTCTTATTAACTGACTTATTGTTGGCATGTTCACACCTCCTTATAAAAATATATTATAATAGTTTAAAATTTATATTAATTTATTGTTAAACGCAATTTAACTTACAAAAAAACTATTATTTTAATATAGCAGCTGTAGCAGCCCCTACATCTATACCACATAATTTGCCTAATTCTTTCATAGTATCTACATAAACTACTTCTGGGGAATCCTCATCAATTAATGCTTTTACGGACTGTATTATTTTATCATCGGCGTCCTTAGCTATATAAACAGTTTTTGCATTATTATTTTTTATAGCTTTAACTGTCTGCTTTAAACCCACAACTTTATTTCCTGTAAGTCTATAAATCATTATTCCATTCCCTCCTATAATGTTATGGAGACAAAGTATGCAATGCTTTGTCTCCTCAAAAAAACATACAGATGTATTTTATCATTTTAGTATTACTATGTCAATAAATTATACGCTAAGCTTCTAATTGATTTTCTGATTGCTTCTCTGATATTTCATTCTCTGTATTAATTTTTACTGATCTATACCTGGTCATACCTGTCCCTGCAGGTATAAGCTTACCAATAATTACATTTTCTTTTAATCCCAGCAAAGGATCTACCTTTCCTTTTATAGCTGCATCTGTAAGAACTCTTGTAGTCTCCTGGAAAGATGCTGCAGAAAGAAATGACTCTGTAGCCAGTGCGGCTTTAGTTATCCCTAAAAGGGCCACTCTACCTTGAGCTGTATTTCCTCCATCAGTCTCTACTCTGGAATTTTCCTCTTCAAAATCAAATATATCAATCATGGTCCCTGGCAATAATTCTGTATCTCCTGATTCTTCTATTTTAATTTTTCTTGTCATTTGTCTTATTACTACTTCAAGGTGTTTATCGTTTATATCAACGCCCTGCAGTCTATAAACCTTTTGTACTTCAGACAAAAGATAATTTTTAACTCCCTGAACACCCTTTATCCTCAAAATATCATGAGGATTTACAGAACCTTCCGTTACCTCATCACCTGCACTTATTGCCTCTCCATTCGATACTTTAATTCTTGATCCAAATGGTATATCATAAGTTACTTCTTCTCCACTATCTGTAATTACAGAAACACTTCTTTTCTTTTTAGTTTCTTCCATTTTTACAGTACCTGAAACTTCACTTACTATAGCAAGACCTTTTGGTTTTCTAGCTTCAAATAATTCTTCAACCCTTGGAAGACCTTGAGTTATATCTGAGCCTGCAACTCCACCAGTATGGAAAGTTCTCATGGTAAGCTGTGTACCAGGTTCTCCTATACTCTGTGCTGCTATTATACCTACAGATTCTCCTATATCAATTTTCTGTGCAGTAGCCATATTCATTCCATAACATCGTGAACATACTCCATGCCTCGATTTACAAGTAAAAACAGATCTTATTTTCACTTTTTTTATTCCTGAAGCTTCTATCCTATCTGCTATTTTTGAGTCCATATAAGTATTTTTTGATACTATTAATTCTTTGGTGTTAGGATTTATAATATCCTCTGCTGAATATCTTCCCGTAAGTCTTTCTGACAAACTTTCTATTACTTCATTTCCTTCTTTTATTTCTGAAACATCATATCCTTCATGAGTTCCACAATCTTCTTCTCTCACTATAACATCTTGACTTACATCAACAAGCCTTCTTGTAAGGTATCCAGAATCCGCAGTTTTTAAGGCCGTATCTGCATTTCCTTTTCTTGCTCCGTGAGTTGATATAAAATATTCTAATACGTCTAACCCTTCTCTAAAAGACGCTCTTATAGGAAGTTCTATTATTTTTCCTGATGGATTTGCCATAAGTCCCCTCATGCCTGCAAGCTGTTTGATCTGACTTTTAGAGCCTCTAGCTCCTGAGTCAGCCATCATAAATATAGGATTAAATTTATCCAAATTATTCATAAGCTCATCCGCTACATCTTCTGTAGTTTTAGTCCATCTTTCTATAACCCTTTGATATCTTTCATCTTCTGATATAAATCCTCTTCTATACATCTTTTCTATCTTATCCACTGCTGCATCTGATTCACTGAGAAGTCTTTTTTTAGCCTCAGGTACCACCATATCTGAAGTAGAGACTGTTATTCCACTTATGGTGGAATAATGATATCCCCTTGCCTTTATTTTATCTAACATTATAGATGTTTTAGTGGCACCATGTTTCATATAACATTTATTTATTATTTTACCTAAGTTTTTCTTTGCCACAAGAAAATCAATTTCTAGTTTAAACGCATTCTCAGGTTTATTTCTATCTACAAATCCTAAATCCTGTGGTACACACTCATTAAATATTATTTTCCCTGCAGTAGCATCAATTATACCACTTACATATTCTTCCTCTTCAAGCTTTGTTATTTTCACCTTTATTTTAGCATTTATATCAATTTGTTTTAACTCATATGCCATTATTACCTCATCTGATGAGGAAAAAAATCTTCCTTCTCCTTTAGCCCCTTCTCTTTCTACAGTTAGGTAATATGAACCTAATACCATATCCTGTGTAGGTACAACTACCGGTTTGCCATCTGAAGGCTTTAATATATTATGAGCAGCCAGCATTAAAAACCTGGCTTCTGATTGAGCTTCGACAGATAAAGGAACATGAACCGCCATCTGATCTCCGTCAAAATCAGCATTATAAGCTGTACAGGATAAAGGATGCAGTTTTATGGCTCTTCCTTCTACAAGTATCGGTTGAAATGCCTGTATCCCCAATCTATGAAGTGTAGGTGCTCGATTTAAAAGTACTGGATGATCAGATATTACTTCTTCTAATACATCCCAAACCTGAGCCTGAACTCGCTCTACCATTCTTTTGGCACTTTTAATATTATGAGCTAATCCTCTTTCAACCAATTTCTTCATTACAAATGGTTTAAAAAGTTCAAGCGCCATCTCCTTAGGCAAACCACATTGATACATTTTAAGTTCAGGTCCAACTACTATAACAGAACGGCCTGAATAATCAACACGTTTTCCAAGTAAATTTTGCCTAAACCTACCCTGCTTACCTTTTAGCATATCTGATAGAGATTTTAATGGCCTATTTCCAGGGCCCGTCACCGGTCTTCCTCTTCTTCCATTATCTATAAGGGCATCTACTGCTTCCTGGAGCATCCTCTTCTCATTTCTTACTATTATATCCGGTGCTCCTAAATCCAGTAATTTTTTAAGTCTGTTATTTCTATTTATAACCCTTCTGTATAAGTCATTTAAATCGGAAGTGGCAAATCTTCCTCCGTCTAATTGAACCATAGGTCTTAAGTCCGGTGGTATAACAGGAATTACATCTATAACCATCCATTCAGGTCTATTTCCAGATTTTCTAAAGGACTCAACAACTTCTAATCTTCTTATTATTCTTACTTTCTTTTGTCCTGTACTGTTTTTTAAGTCTTCTTTTAACACTAAAGATAGCTGTTGAAGATCTATTTCCTCTAAAAGCTTTTTAACGGATTCTGCCCCCATACTAGCTACAAAGTTTTCTTCACCATATTTATCTACAGCTTCCCTATACTCTTTCTCAGTTAATAACTGTTTCTTTAGTAGTTGAGTTTCTTTTGGATCTAAAACAACATAGGATGCAAAATACAGCACCTTTTCCAAGGCCCTTGGAGACATATCTAAGATAAGTCCCATACGGGATGGTATTCCCTTAAAGTACCATATGTGAGATACCGGAGCTGCTAATTCAATATGCCCCATTCTCTCACGCCTTACTTTTGCTTTAGTTACTTCTACACCACACCTATCACAAACTATACCTTTGTATCTAATTCTTTTATACTTACCACAATGACATTCCCAATCTTTTTGAGGTCCAAAAATCCTTTCACAGAACAACCCATCTCTTTCTGGCTTTAATGTTCTATAGTTTATTGTTTCAGGTTTTTTCACCTCACCTCTCGACCACTCTCTTATTTTTTCTGGTGAAGCTAAGCCTATTTGAAGTGCATCAAAGTTATTTAATTCAAACAAGGGTACATCCTCCCTTCCTAATGTTCATCATTAAAATCATCTATTTTCAAATCATCTTTCAAATCATCTAAAGTTAAATCATCATAATCCAGATCCAATTCATCATCCTCTTCACTATCTTCTGCTTCCTCATAATCATTATCTTGTGATGGCAAAATGAAATCTTCATTTCCTTCTATGTTAACATCTAAATTTTCTATTTCTTCATCTACAGATTCTTTCAACTTAATTTCCTGGTTATTATCGTTTAATACCTTCACATCTAAACATAAAGCTTGAAGTTCTTTTATAAGTACTTTAAATGACTCTGGTACACCTGGTTCAGGTATATTTTCGCCTTTAACAATTGCCTCATAAGTTTTAACTCTTCCAACCACATCATCCGATTTTACTGTCAATATCTCCTGGAGGGTATGAGCAGCCCCATATGCTTCCAATGCCCAAACTTCCATTTCACCGAATCTTTGGCCTCCAAATTGCGCTTTACCACCCAATGGTTGTTGGGTTACTAGTGAATATGGCCCTGTAGATCGTGCATGAATTTTATCATCAACTAGATGAGCCAATTTTAAGATATACATATAGCCTACCGTTACTGGTCTATTAAAGGGCTCCCCCGTTCTACCATCATACAATATAGTTTTTCCATCTTCTCTATATCCTGCTTTTTTCAGGCATTCTGTAATATCTTCTTCTGTAGCTCCATCAAATACAGGAGTTGCTATATGCCAACCTAATTTACTGGCAGCCCAGCCTAAATGGACTTCAAGCACTTGACCTATATTCATACGAGAAGGTACTCCAAGTGGATTTAGGCATATTTCAAGAGGCCTACCATCTGGCAAAAAAGGCATATCTTCTTCTGGTAATACTCTGGATATAACACCTTTATTACCATGTCTTCCTGCCATTTTATCACCTACAGATATTTTTCTCTTTTGAGCTATATAACATCTAACAAGTTTATTAACTCCTGGAGAAAGCTCATCTCCATTCTTTCTTGTAAATACTTTTACGTCTACAATTATACCTGCCTCTCCATGAGGTACTCTAAGAGAAGTATCTCTAACCTCTCTAGCTTTTTCCCCAAATATAGCCCTTAGCAACCTCTCTTCCGCCGTAAGTTCAGTTTCCCCTTTAGGTGTTACTTTACCTACTAATATGTCACCTGCCCGAACCTCAGCTCCTATCTTTATAATTCCACTTTCATCTATATCCTTTAAAGCATCTTCTCCCACATTAGGTATATCTCTTGTAATTTCTTCCGGACCTAGTTTTGTATCCCTAGCTTCTGATTCATATTCTTCTATGTGAATTGATGTAAACACATCTTTTTTTACAAGCTCCTCCGATATAAGCATGGCATCCTCATAATTATATCCTTCCCAGGTTGTAAAACCCATTCTGATATTTTTGCCAAGTGCTATTTCTCCCAGATCAGTAGACGGTCCATCTGCAAGAACTGTTCCTTTTTTAACTATTTCTCCTTTTTTGACTATAGGCCTTTGATTTATACATGTTCCTTGGTTAGATCTCTGAAATTTGAGGAGTCTATAAATATCAGTTCCTCCATCAGAATCCCTTTTAACTCTTATTTCATTAGCACATACATAAGATACTATTCCTTCGTTTCTGGCTTTTGGAAGCACTCCTGAATCTACTGCCGCTTTATATTCAATACCTGTTCCTACAATAGGAGCCTGTGGTTTTAAAAGCGGAACTGCCTGCCTCTGCATATTCGATCCCATAAGGGCACGACTGGCATCATCATTTTCAAGAAATGGTATCATAGCTGTAGCAACTGAAACTAACTGCCTTGGAGATAAATCCATGTAATCAACATCTTCTGCAGGTACTACAATAACATCTTCTTTATCTCTAACTGTAATTTTACTATCTACAAATCTGCCATCTTCATCAATAGGTTCATTTGCTCTGCCTATTAAGTACTCATCTTCCTCATCTGCTGTCATATATACAATATCATTAGTAACTATTTTATCTTTTTTATTTACTTTTCTATATGGTGTTTCTATAAAGCCATACTCATTGACTTTAGCATAAGTTGCCAAAGAATTAATCAAACCAATATTAGGCCCTTCTGGTGTTTCTATAGGACACATTCTTCCGTAATGTGAATGATGAACATCTCTAACTTCAAACCCGGCTCTTTCCCTGGAAAGTCCACCTGGTCCCAGCGCCGATAATCTCCTCTTATGAGTAAGTTCTGATAAAGGATTAGTCTGATCCATAAATTGAGAAAGCTGGGAACTCCCAAAAAATTCCTTTATAGATGCAGCCACTGGCCTTATATTTATTAAAGCCTGAGGTGTTATTACTTCTTGATCTTGTATAGTCATTCTTTCTTTAACTACCCTTTCCATTCTAGAGAGGCCTATTCTAAACTGATTTTGCAATAACTCTCCTACGGATCTAAGCCTTCTATTTCCAAGATGATCTATATCGTCAGTATGCCCAACTCCATAAGCTAGCCCCAACTCATAACTAACAGTAGCATATATATCATCCCTAATTATATGTTTTGGAATTAAATTGTAAATATTCTTCTTTATCTGCTCTTTAATGCTTTCTTCACTGCTGTAATTATCTAAAATTTGTTTTAAAGCGGGGTAATATACACTTTCCTTTATATTTAAGTCATCTATATTAAAATTAACAAAATTATTTATGTTCACAAAATTATTACCTATAACCCTCAGTGTGCTATCTTCAATTTCAATATCTACTGAATTCACCCCACACTGCTGAATTTGTACGGCTTTTTCCCTATCTATCCTTTCACCTTTTTGGATAAGTATTTCCCCCGTCTCCGGGTTTACTATATCTTGAGCTGATATTTGATTTACAATCCTAAGATGCAAAGATAGCTTTTTATTAAACTTATATCTTCCTACCCTAGAAAGATCATATCTTTTAGGGTCAAAAAATAAGGATTCAATAAGTGAACGTGCACTATCTACTGTGGGCGGCTCCCCGGGTCTCAATCTTTTGTATATTTCAAGTAAGGCTTCTTCGTGAGTCTTTGTATTATCTTTTTCAATTGTAGCCTTTAGCCTTTCATCCTCTCCAAAAAAATTAGTGATTTCTGCATCTGTACCATAACCCATAGCCCTGACAAGAATAGTTATAGGCAATTTCCTTGTCTTATCTATTCTTACATATATTATATTATTAGAGTCTGTTTCATACTCTAGCCAGGCTCCTCTATTAGGTATTACAGTTGAAGAAAAAAGATTCTTACCAGTTTTATCAACTGACACATCGTAATATACACCTGGTGATCTCACAAGCTGGCTAACTATAACTCTTTCAGCCCCATTGATTATAAAAGTTCCTTGCTCCGTCATAAGAGGGAAATCCCCCATAAAAACTTCTTGCTCTTTAACTTCACCAGTTTCTTTGTTAAGTAACCTTACCTTTACTTTTAAAGGTGCCGCATAAGTAGCATCTCTTTCTTTACATTCTTCTACAGAATACTTAATATTATCCACATCTAGCTTATATCCCACAAACTCTAAATTAAGATTTGCTGTATAATCTTGAATAGGATTAATGTCCTCAAATACCTCTTGAAGCCCTTCTTTTAAAAACCAATTATAGGAATCCAACTGAACTTCAATCAAATTAGGCATATGACCTATTTCTTTAAGCCTGGAAAAACTCATTCGTGTTCTTTTACCAACCCGGACAGGATGTACCATTGATTTTTCACCCCTCGCATAAACTAAAAATAACCAAAAACATTCAACATTGTTATATATGTATGTTTATGGATTTATTACTGCCATCAAAGTATTATAACCTATTTATTGCAATTAATTCAAATATTGTTAAATTTTAAAGCATTGCAAATTAAATTTATAACTAATCAATGCGATTTATTATTTTATCATAGTATGAAAGTATTGTCAATAATAAAATTTTCAAATTTATTACAACTATTAAAGAGGTACTTTAAATTAAAGCACCTCTTTTATAATATTTTATTAATTTTTACTTTAATTCTATCTCAGCACCAATTTCTTCAAATTTAGCCTTTATAGCTTCTGCATCTTCTTTACTTACAGCTTCTTTTAATGGCTTAGGCGCTCCATCAACTAAAGCCTTAGCTTCCTTTAATCCTAATCCTGTTACTTCTCTAACTGCTTTTATAACCTTTATTTTTTCTGAACCTGCAGTTTTAAGCACTACATCAAATTCTGTCTTTTCTTCTGCTGCATCTGCGCCACCAGCTACTGCTGCGCCAGCTACTGCTACTGGAGCTGCGGCACTTACACCAAATTCTTCCTCACATGCTTTTACTAATTCATTTAATTCTAAAACACTCATTCCTTTTATAGCCTGAATGATTTCCTCTTTACTCATTAATAAACACCTCCAAAATTTTTCTAAAATTAAGCTTCTTGTGATTTTTGTTTCTCTTCAATTGCACTTAATAAGTATACAAAATTCGATAACGGAGCTTTGAAACTTCCAAGCAATTTCGCAATAAGAATCTCTTTTGATGGTATGGTTGCAAGTTGCTTAACCTTATCTACGTCAAATATTTCTCCTTGCACAACCCCGCCTTTTAATTCTAACATCTTATGATTTTTTGCAAAATCATTAAGAATCCTTGCCGGTGCAGTCGGTTCATCATATCCAAAAGCCATTGAGATTGGTCCTGCAAAAACATCTTCCAAATTATCAAATCCTAGTTCTTTTGCAGCTCTTATAGATAATGTATTTTTATAAACTTTATATTCTACACCTGATTCCCTTAGTTCTTTTCTAAGATTAGTATCTTCTTCCACAGTTAATCCTTGATATTTAGCAAATATTATACTCTGGGCTTTTTCCATCTTTTCTTTAATTTCGTTAACTTTAGCTTGTTTTAACTCTAAGTTTTTTCCCACTGTATCTCCACCTCCTAACAGTCTAAACTACAATAAGCTTGAAAAAATACATATAAAAACTAAAAGCCTCCCCATAGACACAGAGAGACCACGTTTACTATTTATTGGAATCCTGGATAGGTTGGATTTACCGTTATGCATTCTGCACCTATTGTCTAAGGAAAATATACTTATTTAACTTTTAACATTATACATAAACTAACTATTTATGTCAATATTATTCAAGAACTTTAACTGAATTTATCTTTATGCCAGGACCCATAGTACTTGATATTGCCACTGATTTTAAATATTGTCCTTTGGCTGCTGATGGTTTTGCCTTTACTACAGCTTCCATTAGTACACGAAAATTATCTAAAAGTTTTTGTACATCAAAAGACTTTCTTCCTATTGGCACATGAACTATAGATGTCTTATCAACTCTATATTCAACTTTACCAGCTTTAATTTCTTGAATTGCCTTTGCAACATCAAAAGTAACTGTACCTGATTTTGGATTTGGCATTAATCCCTTAGGTCCCAATATTCTACCTAACCTTCCAACAACCCCCATCATATCTGGAGTTGCTACCACTACATCAAAATCAAACCAATTTTCCTTCTGAATTTTTTCTACATATTCTTCTGCACCCACATAATCAGCTCCAGCATTTTCTGCCTCTTTAATCTTATCTCCTTTAGCTAATACCAAAACTCTAACTTTTTTACCAGTTCCGTGTGGAAGAACTACAGCTCCTCTAACCTGTTGGTCTGCATGCCTTGGATCTACTCCAAGTTTTACTGATAATTCTATAGTTTCATCAAAATTAGCTTTCGCGGTCTTTAATACAAGTTCCATAGCTTCCAATGGTGTATAAAGTATTTTTCTGTCAACAAGCTTAGCACTTTCTTCATATTTTTTTCCCAACTTAAATTCCTCCTTTGTGGTAATAACGGTATTTTACCTTCCACTATATTTCAACTAACCCTCTACTGTTATTCCCATACTTCTAGCAGTTCCTGCTATCATCTTCATAGCAGTTTCAACAGATGAAGCATTCAAATCTACCATTTTAGTTTCAGCAATTTGTCTAACTTGTTCATTAGTTACTTTAGCAACCTTAGTTTTATTTGGCACACCAGAACCACTTTCTATTCCCGCTGCCTTTTTAAGCAATACTGCTGCCGGTGGAGTTTTTAGTACAAAACTAAATGATCTATCCTGATACACAGTAATTACTACTGGAATTATTAATCCTTCTTGTTTAACAGTTTTAGCATTAAATTCCTTACAGAAACCCATGATATTTACACCATGTTGCCCAAGTGCAGGACCAACTGGTGGCGCTGGAGTTGCTTTTCCTGCTGGAAGTTGAAGTTTTATCATTCCTACTACCTTTTTAGCCATAAATATACACCTCCTATAATGTGGTCATACAACAACATGTCCTCCCACCTATTTTAAAGACTTTGTCTTTATAAGTTATTCTATTTTTTCTATTTGATTAAAATCAAGTTCAACAGGAGTTTCCCTGCCAAACATATTAACTAAAGCCTTAATTTTTCTTTTTTCAGCATTTATCTCTTGAATAACAGCCAAGAAGTTTTCTAGTGGTCCAGACCTTACCTTCACATTTTCTCCTACCAATATATCTACATTTATAGGCTTTTCATTAATGCCCATATCTTTTACTTCTTCATCGGTAAGAGGAACAGGCTTAGAGCCAGGCCCAACAAAACCTGTAACTCCCCTAGTATTTCTAACTACATACCAAGAATCATCAGTCATTACCATGTGTACTAAAACATACCCTGGAAATATCTTCTTCAATGTTACTTTTTTCTTTCCATCTTTGATTTCAACTTGTTCTTCCATAGGTACTTGAACATCGTCTATGGAGTCATGTAATTCTCTATTTTCTATAGTTTTTTCAAGATTCATCTTAACTTTATTTTCATAACCAGAATATGTATGAACTACATACCACTTAGCTTTATCTGCCATAACTTTAGGGACAAGATTTTCTCTCAGCCCTTACCTCCTTATTCTTATTTTAAAATAGTTTTAACTAAAGAATTTAATCCAAAATCTATTATCGCAACAATCACCACATAAATAGCACAAAATGCAATAACCGCTGTTGTTGCTTTCTTTACATTTTCTTTAGAGGCCCAAGTTATCCTTTTAAATTCTACTACTAAGCCCTTAAAGAAATTAAAGAATCCCCCTTCAGGCGTAACTTGCCTATCAATTTTTTTGGCATTATCACGTGCAGACATTTCATTCACATCCTCAATTTTTTTAGTGTATGAGACTAAATTGCACTATTTAGTTTGTTTATGAACTGTATGCTTATTGCAAAACGGACAATATTTCCTTATTTCTAATCTATTAGGATCATTTTTTTTGTTTTTCATTGTATTGTAATTTCTATGTTTACACTCTGTGCATGCTAATATCACTTTTACTCTCATTGCTTTAACACCTCCCAAGTATATAAAGGTAATATATACTCTATACTCAATTAAGAACTTATTTTTAAATTAATACATCACCTAAACAATTTATCACAACTTAGTTTTTATGTCAATGCTATTAAATTTATGAAAAATAAGACTCTATATTCCTAAAAGGACTAGGTCTAGAAACCCAGTCCTTAACATAATTACTCAGATATAGTGGTAACAACACCTGAACCAACTGTTCTTCCGCCTTCTCTTATTGCAAACCTTAATCCTTCATGCATAGCTACTGGTGTTATTAATTCTACATTCATATCTATATGATCCCCAGGCATTACCATCTCTACTCCTTCTGGTAATGATATTGAACCTGTTACATCTGTTGTTCTAAAATAAAATTGTGGTCTATATCCATTGAAAAATGGTGTATGTCTTCCGCCTTCTTCTTTCTTTAATACATACACTTGGCCTACAAATTTTTTATGTGGCTTCACTGAACCTGGCTTTGCAAGTACCTGACCTCTTTCTACTTCATCTCTCTGTACGCCTCTTAATAATGCTCCTATATTATCTCCTGCCATAGCCTGATCTAGAAGCTTTCTAAACATTTCTACACCTGTACATACTGTCTTCTTCTTCTCTTCCTTTAACCCTACTATTTCTAATTCGTCCCCTATTTTAAGTACTCCACTTTCTACTCTTCCTGTAGCTACTGTACCTCTTCCTGTAATTGTAAATACATCTTCTATTGGCATTAAGAATGATTTATCTATTGGTCTCTCTGGTGTTGGTATATAGCTGTCTACTGCTTCCATCAATTCATGTATACATTTAGTTGCCTCAGCATCATCTGGATTTTCAATTACCTTTAACGCACTTCCTACTATTATTGGAACATCGTCTCCTGGGAATCCATATTCGCTTAATAATTCCCTTACTTCCATTTCTACCAACTCTATTAATTCAGGGTCATCTACCTGATCTGACTTATTTAAAAATACTACTATATACTGTACTCCTACCCTGCTTGCCAGTAGTATATGCTCTCTTGTCTGTGGCATTGGACCATCTGCTGCACTTACTACTAGTATCGCACCATCCATCTGTGCCGCACCTGTTATCATGTTCTTTACATAGTCAGCATGTCCTGGACAGTCCACATGTGCATAGTGTCTGTTATCTGTCTGGTATTCTACATGTGCTGTATTTATTGTTATACCTCTTTCTTTTTCTTCCGGTGCCTTATCTATTTCATCGTATTTTGTAGCTGATGCTTTACCTTCCTTTGCCAGCACCATTGTTATTGCCGCTGTCAATGTGGTTTTACCGTGGTCTACGTGTCCTATTGTTCCTATGTTTACATGCGGTTTTGTTCTCTCAAACTTTTCTTTTGACATTACTTCTTCCTCCTTGTTTGTTACACATTTTATTTAAGTAAACTCATCCTGGTGTGTTGTAAGAATTTCATAAATTATTATCTATATTGGAGCCCATGACCAGGATTGAACTGGTGACCTCCACCTTACCAAGGTGACGCTCTGCCTACTGAGCTACATGGGCAATTTCAACTGGAGCGGAAGACGGGACTCGAACCCGCGACAGCCAGCTTGGGAAGCTGGTGTTCTACCACTGAACTACTCCCGCCTGTGAATCTCTGCTTTTAACACCAATAAAACTACATACCGATTATCAATTTTAATACAAGTATATTTTTTTGTCAATATGTATTTTCTATTTATTAATTAAGCATTTTTCTAACTTTCTCTTGACTCTTTGCAATGCATTGTCTATAGACTTTGCATGCCTATCCAGATCACAAGCAATTTCTTGATAGGATTTTCCATCCAAATAAGACATAAGAACTTCCATTTCCAAACTGGACAATACTTCACCTATTTCAGTATGTATATGATTTAGTTCTTCCCTGCTAATTATTAGTTCTTCTGGATCTGCCACTTTAGCCTCTGATAAAACATCCAATAAGGTTCTATCTGATTCTTCATCATATATAGGTTTGTTTAAAGAAACATATGTATTTAATGGAATGTGCTTTTGTCTAGTAGCAGTCTTTATGGCTGTTATTATTTGACGCGTTACACAAAGTTCAGCAAAAGCTTTAAAAGACGACAATTTATCTGTCTTAAAATCTCTTATTGCCTTATAAAGTCCTATCATCCCTTCTTGATAAATATCTTCTTTATCTGCTCCGATCAAAAAATATGATTTTGCTTTAGATTTAACAAAATTCTCATATTTATTTATCAAATATTCTTGGGCCCTTACATCTCCCATTTTTGCTTGAATAACTACTTCCTCATCCAATTTTTCTTCAAAGGAGGAAATTTTCTTACTATTATAACCCATATCCACCAAGATATCCCCTCCAAAATAAATATAAAAAAACATATTTTAATTATACATTAAAATTAAATTTACAGTCAATAGATTTTAGCGACTTTTGCGAATTTTTTCAAGTTTTTCCAGCATATCCTTTGCTATTCTGTCTTCTAATGTATGCTTTTTTTCAGAATATTTTTTTTGAATTTTACTTTTTATTTTTAATTCTACATTTTTAACTTCATGGTAAAACTCAATAGATGACATTCTTGCAGCACCCCTCTGAAATGTTATCTGCTGTTCTAATGAATCAGAAGTCACTACAAACACTTCACTTCTACGTCCTATTTTATTAACTGTTTTTTCTATAAAGGAGTCTGCAGTTTCATTTTCCTTAGTGAATACTGTCATGACATTTTCACTTACTTTTTCTTTTTTTTCTAGGCTTCCTGCTACCATATGAGCATCAAATACTATACAAACATTATATCCTTTATAAGCTGCATAATTGCTTAAACTTTCTATAAGTTGTTGTCTTGCAGCTTCAAAACTATAATTCTTTATATCATTCAATTCAGGCCAACTATTTATTACATTATATCCATCTACAAAAATAATTCTCAATTTTTATCACATTTCATTTTTTGTTTCAGTATTTCGTACATTAAAATACCTGCTGCCACGGAAGCATTTAAAGAGGATATATTCCCTATCATGGGTATTTTTACTAATCCATCACACTTTTCTCTGGTTAATTTTGATATTCCTCTCCCCTCACTTCCTATAATTAAAGCTATAGAACTATTAAAATCAACGTCAAAGCAATAGCTTTCTCCGCTAACGTCGGCCCCATATACCCATATATTTTCTTTTTTTAATTTTTCTATTACAGTATTCAAATTTGTAACTTTACATATTCTTATATATTCTACTGCTCCTGCAGAGGATTTATATACTGAAGGCGTAATACCCACATTTCTTCTTTTCGGTATTATAATTCCATGTGCTCCGCATACCTCAGCAGTTCTTATTATGGCTCCAAAATTATGAGGATCTTCTATTTCATCTAATATAATTATAAAAGGATTTTCTCCTCTCTTTAGAGCATAATCTAATATATCCTCTACTTGGCAGTATCTATAAGGAGTCACCTGTGCAATTACTCCCTGATGTGCTCCTGTTTCAGAAATTTTATCCAGCTTCCTTTTATCTATTTTCTTTATAACCACACCTTTTTCTTTAGCAATTGCAAGTATTTTGTTTATAGAACCTGATATATTCCCATCTGTTATAAAAATTTGCTCTATAGTTACATTATTAGATTTTAAAGCTTCAATAACTGCATTTCTTCCCTCAATTAAGTCTTCTCTAACTTTAGGTTGGTTTTTAACGCTTTCCATCTTATTACTATCTTTATAATTTAAACCATCATGTTTATTTTTCATACTTCTACCCTTTGTATTTTAAATTTAATTGTTATTTTTTATTTTAATGTATTTTTATAGTTTTTATTTTCCCATAAGTATAATTTTCCCTTATAATCACAAACTATTTGTAAAGGAAAACTCTAGTACTAACCTTTTCAACTTTTAATCTAAAATTCCCCTTTATTCTTCAAGGTAATTATAAACTTAAACAAATATTTTAGTCTATCCATTTCACCAGTTAAATATAAGAATCCCACTAAAGTTTCAAATCCTGTTGCAAACCTATATTCTTGCATATCTGCATTTTTAGGCACTGTTCCAGATTTAGCATTTCTTCCTCTTTTAAAAAAGTACAATTCCTCATCAGATAGTTGTTTCTCTAACCTTTTTATAATTTCACTTTGAGAATGTGCTTTTACAAATTTTATAGCTCTCACATGGAGATTGTGCACTGACATATCTTCATGTTCATTTACTAAATAAGTTCTTACAAATAATTCATATACGGCATCTCCTACAAAAGCAAGAGTAAGGGGATTTAATTGTCTAACACTCACCTTATCAAATTTTATCTCCAGCAAATCATTCAAATCATTTTCCATTTAGTTTCTCCTATTAAGATATATAAAAACTATATTCTTTTCCACCTTACCCCTCCTGGAGTATCTTCCAAAATTATTCCGTTGTCTTTTAAATCATCTCTTATTTTATCAGCTAATGCCCAATTTTTCTCACGCCTAGCTTTTTGCCTTTTTTCTATTAAAAGCTGAATTTCTGTTTCTATACTTCCTTTTTTAGATTTTTGGAGTATTCCAAGTGGAGAACCTAACTCTCTTATTAAATCAAGTGAATAATTAATTATTGTTCTGGATGAATTTTCATGTATATTAGTATTTATGTCTCTTATCAAATCAAAAATTACTGATATAGCATCTGCAGTATTAAAATCATCATCCATTTTTTCTATATATCGTTGTTTATATTTATCTAATTGATTTTTATATTCTTCTTCATCCCGTAACATGCTATCATCCTTAGCTTTATCCAAAAGTTCTTCTAAATTTGTAATTGAATTGTAAATTCTATCTAGTGCTGATTGGGTAGAATCTAAAAGTTCAATACTAAAGTTTATAGGAGTTCTATAATGACCGGATAACATAAATAATCTTACAACATCCGATTCATATTTATCTAAAATTTCTCTTGTAGTAAAAAAATTATTTAAAGATTTGGACATCTTCTGATTATTTACATTTACAAAAGCAGAATGCATCCAATATTTAGAAAATATTTTTCCAGTTCTACCTTCACTTTGAGCTATTTCATTTTCATGATGGGGAAATTTTAAATCAGAACCACCTGCATGTATATCTATAGTTTCACCTAATATATTATAAGCCATACAAGAACACTCTATATGCCATCCCGGTCTTCCCATTCCCCAAGGACTTTGCCATGAAGGTTCTCCTGGCTTTTCATGCTTCCAAACTGCAAAATCCATAGGGTTCTTCTTTTTTTCATCTACATCTATTCTAACTCCCGTTTGAAGTTGTTCAATATTTTGTCCTGAGAGTTTTCCATACTTGTTGAATTGTTTTGTACTAAAATACACACTTCCATCTGCTTCGTACGCATAACCCTTATCTATTAAATCCTGTATAAATTCAATTATCTTTGTTATATAGAATGTGGCTCTAGGATTTACTGTAGCTCTTCTTATATTTAAAGCATCTGCATCTTTATAATATTCATTTATAAATTTATCTCCAAGCTGCTGTACAGTTATATCCTCATCATTTGCTCTTTTTATCATTTTATCATCAATATCAGTAAAATTTTGTACAAATTTTACATTATAACCTCTATATTCGAAATATCGCCTTACAGTATCAAACACCACAAAAGTTCTAGCATTACCTATATGGAAAAAATTATATACTGTAGGACCACATACGTACATTTTTACTTCCCCTGGGGTCAGAGGAATAAATTCTTCTTTTTTTCTGGTCATTGTATTGAAAATTCTCACTGAATTCTATACCTCCCTAATCTTATCTTTATGCTATCCATATAAATCCTATAATCAATATACTAAAATACTTAATTTTAATTCCTTAAATATTTTATCACATTATTGCAACTTATTTAAGCCCTATTCATATGCTGTCCATTATTCTTCAACATAAACATAAACCCGCAGTTTATCCTATGACGTTTATTACAACTGCAGGTTTTATTGCACTTTATGTATTTTCACTATATTTTCCGCTATAGCTAAATCCTCAGGTGTAGTTATTTTTATGTTGTCATAACTTCCTTCATATAAATAAACTTTATTACCATAATGCTCCACTACTGTAGTATCATCAGTAGCCTGAGAATTCTCATCCATGAATTTTTTATGACAGTCATAAATTAAATCATATTTGAAACATTGAGGAGTTTGAACCACAAACAAGTTCTCTCTTTCTAATGTAGTATGAGAAAATCCTTCTTTATTTTTAACCTTTATAGTATCTTTAGGTGTAATTCCACAGGCACATGCCCCATACATGTTAGAATACATTATTCCATCTTCAATGATTTTATTCGTAACAAAAGGCCTTGCCCCATCATGAATTAAAACCACGTCACAGTTTTTCAAGACCTTTAAGCCATTAAATACTGAATCTTGTCGTTCTTTTCCTCCACTAACTATCCCAATAACCTTATCAAAACTATACTTTTCAACTATTTCCTCTCTGCAATATTCAATTTCATCTTTAGCACATACCACTACAATCCCATCTATTAGAGAGTTTTGGGAAAATATATGAATAGAATAATACAAAATTGGCTTACCTTGAACAAGTATAAACTGCTTATTGATTGGCCTTTTCATTCTTTTTCCCTTACCAGCTGCTACAATAATAGCATAGTTGTTTCCCATAAATTATAACTCCTCTTTTTGCTTTGCGAATATCATTCTCCCTGCTGCAGTTTGTAGCACAGAAGTTACCACTACATCTTTTGTTTCCCCGATAAATTTTTTTCCTCCCTCTATAACTATCATAGTACCATCATCTAAATAGGCTATACCCTGTCCTGATTCTTTTCCATCTTTAATTATCTGCACATTCATTTCTTCTCCTGGAAGTACCACTGGCTTTACCGCATTAGCAAGTTCATTTATATTAAGTACTGGTACCCCCTGAAATTCTGCGACTTTATTCAGATTATAGTCATTTGTTACTACCTTACCGCTTAAAATCTGTGAAAGCTTCAAAAGCTTACTATCCACCTCAGTCATATTGGGGAAATCTTTCTCATATATTTGTACATCAATACTTAATTCCTTTTGTATTTTATTCAACACATCTAACCCTCTTCTTCCACGGGTTCTTTTTAGTCCATCTGAAGAATCTGCTATATGCCTCAGTTCTGCTAATACAAAATCCGGAATTACCAATGGCCCCTCCACAAATCCTGTTTGACATATATCAAATATTCTTCCATCTATTATTACCGAAGTATCTAAAACCTTAGGGTATACTTTTTGTTCACATTCATCCTTAACCTTTTTTTCTTTACCAGTTCCTTGAGACTTTCGATATCCTACATTAGACAGCAAGGACATCAATTCCTCTCTCTTTCGTATAGCTATGTTAGCACCTAATGCAGCCATAAGTATAGCTATTATTACAGCCAACATAGCCCCTACAACTGGTACTTTCGCCAACAAATTAAGAAACACTGCAGATATGAGCAGCCCAATTAATGCTCCTACAACTCCTAATAATATTTCCGTTGCCGGAAGTTTCTGAACACTTTTTTCAACATAATCCATAATCTTCATAATAATCGAATTAATCCAAGGTGATATTAAAAATAATATAATTCCAAAAAACAAAGTTAACAAAATTAAAAATAAGATCTTTTTTACAGGGCTATCACTCACATAAAATATTTTAGTAAAATAATCAGAATTTATTACAACATCCCCCGCTAAATATCCTAATATCAAGCCTATTATTGTAAAAAGTCCTCTAAGTATTTTTTTTAACAATAAATACACCTCCTTGTACGTTAATTACATTTTTTTCATTTTATTTGCTTTAATATATAATATATTAAGTAAATAATTTTTTCAATAAAACTAAGCTTATTTAATAAATTATTTACTTAAATAAATTATTTAATCAACACCTTTATATAATTATACCAAAAATACAAATTATAAGTAAATTATCCCCATTATTTTACATGGCAATCCCCCTATTAATAATATTATTATTAGTTTATTATATATATCAAATGATTCTAAGATTCAGGTGGAGTTTGCTTACGAGAAATGCTTTTCTACATCTAAACCTTAAAATCACTTATCCATGCAGCCCCAGTGTTTATCCCCCACTTTGAAAAAGATGGGAATATTAGCAATGGTACCGCTTGGATAAAGTAACCATTCTTGTAGGTTCATGAATATATTTTTGTGTAAATTAATGTTATATAAATTATAAAAGAAAATATATGATTGAAATGCGTATCCATCGTTAGAAAAATATGGTATTATAGAATTTAGAAATAGATCTATTTTACTAAAAAAATCATCTAACATTACAATTAATAAAATTGTAGGTAATATGCTAAATCTATATAAGGAGTTGAACTGGATGAAAGACATAATATTTGATGATTTCCAAAATGCCGTAAATGAATCACTATTAAGACATAAGAGTATTTTAGATATAATTACTAAACTTCAAGAATCAAACGCCCGAATAAATAGAGCTATTGCAAAATCCATTACCAACTGCGGATGTATAGAAGTTTGTGCTAAAAAACAGCATGTATCCGGAGATAATGCTTTAAATATTGAATTCTTAAAAACTTGTTTAAACACACATACAAAGGGCTCTTTATGTGATAACTGTAGAGATGTCATACAAAATGAAATAGGTAACAATATATTTTACCTTACTTCCTTATGTAATATACTTGACTTAAATTTATATGATATACTCCTAAAGGAATATGATAAGATAAACACTCTGGGAAAATACTCCTTTAGATAAATTTTAGCACAAAATAATGTTGAATATTATTTTGTGCTAAAATTTATTATCTATCATAATTTGCTCTCTAAGCCTTCTTAACCCATTCTTTATAGCTCTAGCCCTAGCTTCTCCTATTCCCTCAACTCTATCCAGTTCTTCATAAGAAGCTTCCATAATGCCTTTAAGTTCCTTAAAATTTTTAACTAGATTATCTATTACATTAGTCGGTATTCTAGGAATCTTGCTCAACATTCTATATCCCCTTGGAGATATAAGGGTATCAACTAATGGAACTGCTGTATATCCCATGGCTCTAGAAATAAAATCAAGATTTAATAGCTCATCAGAAGCTATTTCCTGAATTTGTTTATATATTTCATCATAATCCATATCAATTTGACAATAATCTCTTATCATCAGTATACCATCCCGTTCAACACTTTTAATAAGTTCATTTAGCTGCATGGAAATTAGTCTTCCTTCGTTTCCTAGTTCACATATGTATATTTCAATTTCAGATACTATTCTCATTACCATTTCAGTCCTTTGAATAGCAGTCATTACATCAAACAATGTAACTATATCCTGAAACTCAAGAATATTAAGATTACTAACAACCCTATCTAATACAGCTACGTATTTCTCCAAAGTCTGAAGTGCCTGATTAGCCCTCCCCAGCATAACACTACTATCTCTCAAAACATATTTAATATGTCCTCTATATACAGTTATAACATTTCTTCTCTGAGAAATTGCAATAACTATAACTCCTGTCTGTTTAGCTACCCTATCTGCTGTCCTGTGTCTTGTTCCTGTTTCGAAAGTTGGTATACTGGAATCCGGAATAAGCTGGGTATTGGCATATAGTATTTTTTTCAAATCACTACTGAGTATTATAGCACCGTCCATCTTTGCAAGCTCATATATATAAGAGGGACTATACTCTGCGTTAATAGTAAATCCTCCATCTACCACCTTTAGTATTTGTTCACTGTCTCCTAGTACTATAAGCCCACCAGTTTTAGCTCTTAATATGTTTCTAAGCCCCTCTCTAAGTTGAGTTCCTGGTGCCAAAAGTTTTAATATACCTTTAAGTTCTTTTTCCTTTTCTAATCTCAAAATTATCACCCTAATTAAAAAACTTTGTTTAATGCTTCCTTCAAAGAGGATACCCCTATAATATTTATTTCCCTATCATTTATCTTTTCCTTATTTCTACCTGGTATTAATATATTTCTAAATCCCATCTTTTCCGCTTCATTTACAATTCTATCACAAAAAGATACCGCTCTAATCTCTCCTGTAAGACCAATTTCACCTACTACCAATAGATTCTCTAGTTTTATTCCTTTAGATTTAGCACTTGATATAAGAGCAAGTCCTAGTCCTAAATCTCCGAATGTGCCCTCTATTTTAAGTCCTCCTACTACATTAGCATAAACATCACAATTATAAAATGGAATCTTAAGCTTTTTTTCCAGCACTGCTAAGATTAAATTTAATCTAGCTATATCCACACCTACTGCTGTTCTCCTTGGAATAACTGCTCTAGTTTCACTAACTAAAGCCTGTATTTCAACTAATATAGGTCTCTTACCCTCCATTATCCCAATAACTATAGAGCCTTCTTTTTGAAATTCTCTATCTTCTAAAAATGCTGCAGAGGGATTTGATATTTCTCTAAGCCCATTTTCTATCATCTCAAACACACCAATTTCACTGGTAGTACCAAATCGATTTTTTACAGTTCTAAGTATTCTGAACTCCTCCGTTCTCTCTCCTTCAAAAGATAATACTGTATCAACTATATGTTCTAAAACCCTAGGCCCAGCTAATTCTCCTTGTTTTGTAATATGCGCCACTATAAAAAAAGATATATTATTTGACTTTCCTATACGCATAATATGATTAGATGTTTCTCTAACTTGAGACACACTACCTGGTGCAGAACTGATAAATTCCCTGAATAACGTTTGTATAGAATCTATAACTACAAATATGGGATTATTCTTTTCTATATAACTCTCTATTTTGTCTAAATTAGTTTCTGAAACCACATAGAGATTATCAGATAAAGAATTAAGTCTATCACCTCTCATTTTTATTTGCTCCTCTGACTCTTCTCCTGAAACATACAATACTTTTCCGTACTTGCCTGCAATATTACTGGCAGTTTGTAAAAGTAGTGTGGATTTTCCAATGCCAGGAGCTCCTGATATAAGTGTAATAGAGCCTTTAACAATTCCTCCTCCAAGAACTCTATTTAATTCCATTATACCAGTATCCAATCTTTTATATTCACCAGACTTTATATCATTAATACTTTTGGGTACACTTTCAAATTCTACATTTGAAAAGTACGATCCATGAGTTGATTTAACCTCTTCTACCATACTATTCCAACTATTACAACTAGGACATTTCCCTAGCCATTTTGGAGATTCATATCCACATTGTTGACATGTAAAAATAGTTTTCTTTTTCACCATGTAATTGTTTCCTCCTGTATAAGATATTATTATACAATATAATTATATAATTTTGTTAAGAATTATATAATTTTTTAGGAACTATTTAACTTTTAATAAAAAATAAGCTTTATGCTCTCTATATTATAGAGTATAAAGCTTATTTATATTCAAAAAATTTTCTATTATTGAATTAACTTTTGATTTACTTTATTAAAAGCCAATTCTTTTCCTTGAACAATTACTTCTACTTTATCTCCTTTTTTAACATTGCCTTTTAACATTTCTTCAGAAAGTCTGTCCTCCACTGTCTTAGTAATGGCTCTCCTAAGCGGCCTTGCACCATAAGTTACATCGAAACCTTCTTTAGCTAATAACTCTTGTGCCTTTTTATCAAAATTAATCTCTATTTCTTGCTCTTTAAGCCTCATAGAAACATCATTCAGCATAAGTTTTACTATTTGTTTCAAATCATCTTCCTGTAATTGGTGGAACACTATAATATCGTCAATCCTATTTAAAAATTCAGGCCTAAAAGAAGTCTTCAGTTCTTCCATTATATTATCCTTCATTTTCTCATATTCATCTTGTTTTTCACTATCATTCACAATGGTAAATCCCATAGATTTTTGTTTTTTAATGGTAGATGCTCCTACATTAGATGTCATTATAATTATAGTATTTTTAAAATTTATAGTTTTTCCTTTTCCATCTGTTAGCCTTCCATCCTCAAGTATTTGTAATAATATATTAAATACTTCAGGATGCGCCTTCTCTATTTCATCAAATAGTACTACTGAGTAAGGAGTTCTTCTTACCTTCTCAGTGAGCTGTCCTCCCTCATCATATCCTACATATCCTGGTGGGGAACCTATAAGTTTAGATACAGTGTGTTTTTCCATATATTCAGACATATCAATTCTTATAATATTATTTTCATCACCGAACATAGCTTCAGCCAGAGCTTTAGATAATTCAGTCTTTCCAACACCAGTAGGCCCTAAAAATATAAAGGAACCTATAGGTCTCTTAGGATCTTTAAGTCCAACCCTAGCCCTTCTCACTGCCCTTGCTATAGATTTAACTGCTTCATCCTGACCTATTACCCTCCTATGGAGAATATCTTCTAATTTTAATAACCTTTGTAACTCTTTTTCAGTTAATTTTTCTACTGGTATATTAGTCCACTGTGACACTACTGATGCAATTCTTTCTTCTCCTACTATTAATGTGGACACCTCTTTTTTAGTTCTCCAATTAGTCTTTAATCCTTGTAATTTATCTTTTAATTCCTTCTCTATATCTCTCAATTTAGCTGCTTTTTCAAAATCTTGTACTCTAATAGAATCCTCTTTTTCTTTAGTTGCCTTCTCTAATTCCCCTTCTAAATTTTTCAAATCTGGTGGAGCAATTAAATTTTGTATCCTTACTTTAGCAGCTGCCTCATCAATAAGATCAATAGCTTTATCTGGTAAATATCTATCTGTAATATATCTATCGGATAAATTTACTGCAGCATCAATAGCTTCATCTGTTATCTTTACTCTATGGTGAGCTTCATATTTATCCCTTAATCCTTTTAATATTAAAACTGCTTCCTCTTTTGTAGGTTCCCCTACTAATATAGGCTGAAATCTTCTTTCAAGTGCAGCATCCTTTTCAATATATTTTCTATATTCATCTACCGTAGTAGCTCCTATACATTGTATTTCACCTCTAGCCAAAGCTGGCTTTAATATATTAGATGCATCTATAGCTCCTTCTGCAGCTCCAGCTCCTATTATTGTATGGATTTCATCTATAAACAATATTACGTTCCCCGATTTTCTTATTTCCTCCATAACTTTTTTAAGTCTTTCTTCGAACTCTCCTCTATATTTTGATCCTGCTATCATTGAAGAAAGATCTAACGTAACTACTCTTTTTCCCTTTAAAAGTTCAGGTATATTAGCCACTACTATTTTCTCTGCCAAGCCTTCTGCTATAGCAGTTTTACCAACTCCCGGATCTCCTATGAGGCAAGGATTATTCTTAGTTCTTCTACTTAATATTTCTAAAACCCTCTGAGTTTCTTTATCTCTGCCTATAACTGGATCTAATTTTCCTTCCCTTGCCATATCAGTCAAATCTCTTCCAAACTGATCTAGAGTTGGAGTAGGCTCTCCATTTTCTTTTTTAGAATTATTTGAATTGATTGATTGCTCTCCAGAAAGAGAATCTACAAGCTGTTTTCTTAATTTATTAAAATCAGCTCCCAAATTATTCAAAATAGTAAATGCCACACCCTCTGCTTCTCTAATCAACGCAAGTAGAATATGCTCTGGACTAATATAATTATGATTCAAATTTCTAGCTTCGAATAAACTTAACTCTAAAAGCCTCTTTGTTCTTGGCGTAAGAGGTATTTCCTTATTATATAGATCAATCTCTCCTCTACCCTCATATTCTTCTATAAAACTTCTCACTGTTTCAATAGTAATATTCATATTATTTAAAAAATTCTTAGCTATTCCATCTTCTTTTAATATTCCCAGAAGTATGTGCTCTGTACCCACATAACCATGTTGAAGTGCTTGTGCTTCTTCTTGAGCATAAATTAATACCTTTTGTGCCCTTTCAGTAAATCTTCCAAACATCATAGTGTATTTCACTCTCCTTTTATTAAGCTGTATTTACAGCTAATTTTTCTCTAACAAATTTAGCTCTATTAAAATCTCTATCCTTGTTTGATAAACATTCCTTATATTCTTTCTGTATTGTAGCTGGCTGTACTTCTACTAAAAGTTTATTTAAAGTTATTTTATCTACATTTTTAATTATCCCCATCTCTACTCCTAATCTTACATCTGATAAAAGTTTTAAACATTCAGTTGAATTTAAAAGTACTGCTGATTTTAACACACCTAGTGCCCTATAAATTTTATCTTCTAGTTCGTATTTATATTTTTTCATAAAATTTTCTCTAGAAATTCTCTCTTGACTTATTATTTGAAGAACTAAAGCCTTTAAATTACTTAATATCTCTTCTTCATTGCGTCCTAAAGTTACTTGATTGGAAATCTGATATATATTTCCTATAGCTTTTGACCCCTCACCATATAACCCCCTAATAGTCATGCCAACTTGAGCTAATGCATTTAACAGTCCATTCAACTGGTTATTTAAAGAAAGTGCCGGCAAATGAAGCATGACAGAAGCTCTAAGTCCTGTTCCTACATTTGTAGGACACGCCGTTAGATATCCTAGCTTTTCATCAAATGCATACTGCAAATTTTCTTCTAATAAATCATCTATTTTCTCACTTAAATCATATACTTCTTCTAAATTTAATCCTCCTGTTATACACTGAATTCTAACATGATCCTCTTCATTTATCATAATACTTATAGTTTCCTGATCATCTAATATAAAAGCTGACTTAGATGAGTTATCTATCAAGTTTTTACTTATGAGATGTTTTTCTAAATAAATATTTTTGTCATTGTCACTTTTTTCCCATAGATAATTAGTTGTAAATTTTTCTTTAGTATCTGAAGATGTATAAAAAGCATTTTCTACAAGTTCAATTACCTCTTTGCTTTTTTGTACAGTTAGTTTATGTGAAAAAGGAATCTTAGCTAAATTTCTGGCTAATCTTATTCTACTACTTATGACTAAACCACAATTATCATCATCACAAGTAGTCATCCAATTATTCATAACTACTCCTCCTTTTTGCTATCTTCATTTAGGTAAATTTGTTTCTTAAGCTGTTTTATTCTATCCCTTATAGTTGCAGCTTTTTCATATTCTTCTAAAGATATTGCTTTTTGAAGCTCTTCCTTTAATTTTAAAAGATTTTTTCTCTCTATAATATTTTTTCCAGTCTTCTTAGGAACTTTACCTGTATGATCTGAATTTGCCTGAACTCTCTTAATTATTGGTTCTAAAATATTACTAAAATTTTTATAACATTCACTACATCCTACAAGTCCTATTTTTTTAAATTCACTATAGGAAGTGTTACAATTTTTACAACATATATCAAAACTCTTATATTGTTCATTATTAGCGTTACTCATGTAATCCATAATTCCACTTAATATGTTCTGAAATCCAAATGAAGAAACAAACTCTATTTGTGGTACAAAATTTAATTCCCCTTTTTCTTTTGCACATTTTTCACACAAATTAATATCTTGTTTATATCCATTTATTATCTTTGTTACATGAACTGTAGCATCATTTTTCTTACATATATCACAAAGCATATTATCACTCCCATACATGCAAATATAATATTTACAATAATTATTATATCACATATTTACCTATTAATAACAAATTCAGGTGCATTAAATATAACAAGCATCAAGGATTTTAATATATCAGCTCTCAATTTATTTTTATTTTCCATTAAAGTATTTAGCGTTCTATCATTTATAATTACCTTTAATATTATAGCCTCTCTTTCCGTTATAATTTCTTCTTCGAAAAGCCCATCTATAATTTGCATAGCAGCATTATAAGTTATGCTATACCCTATCTTTTCAATTATAATTTCAAGTAAATTTTTATTACAATTAACTTCTACCTTTTTTATAATTATATATCCCCCGCCTCCCCTCTTACTCTCTATATAGTAACCTTTATCTATAGTAAATCTAGTAGTTAGTACATAATTTATCTGTGATGGAGCACAGCTAAAATAATTTGCCAATTCATTTCTCCCAATTTGAAGCTGGGCATTATTATTATTATTATTATTATTGAACATATCTTTTATAAACTCTTCTATAATATCTGATAATCTTGCCAATCTATCACCTTCTTGACTTTGACTTTCTTTGACTTTATTTAATAGTATTATTATCTATACATTAAATCAACCTTTATATATATTTAAATTTAGTATTTTTAAATGAAATACTAAATTTAAATATATTTTTCTTCATATTTCTAAGATATACTATAAATTTCATATTGTATTTACACTTTTTATCTCTCCTAGATGTGATGTATCTCCATATAACAAAATATTATAGCATCCACTCTCTATTTCAACCTCACTTAAACTTGCCTGATGAATATAAGAACCTTCCCACAATTCATCTAAAGGCCTATTCTCAAAATATGCCATCATAATTCTTAATACTACAGTATGAGTTACAATCAGGATACTTTTACCTTCATATCTACTAATAATTTCCTTGATTAGAGATACAACTCTAGTTTTTACCTGTGCAAAACTTTCTCCTGTATCAGGAACATATATCTTAGGGTTTGTCCAAAAATTATCAAGCTGCTCCGGGTTTTTTTCTCGAGCTTGTTCTTTAGTTAATCCTCCCCACTCTCCTATATCTATTTCCATGAGTCTGTCATCTTTTATTATAGGTATATTTCTCTGTGCCGCTACTATTCTAGAAGTTTTTACTGCCCTTTCCAATGGGCTTGAATATATTATATCAAAATTTATATCCTGCACTCTATTTTTTAATAAATTAGCTTGTTCAATGCCTTTCTCAGTAAGAGGTGAATCTTTCATGCCGCCCTGCATTTTTCTCTCTATATTCCATATAGTTTCCCCATGTCTTACTAAATATAATTTAACCATACTACTTATCTCCTTTTAATTTAGTAAATATATATTAATTTTTTATATAAACTCTTATAATTTTTTATTATATCATATAATGTACTAAAAAATTATATTTTAATCCACATTTTTAAATGCTTTTATATAGTATTTATCTCCATTATGAAGCTCACTTGAATTAATTACAAAATTTTTATTTTCTAACATGTTACATATAATTTTTACATTCTCATCATCATTTTTATCCATAATTATAGTTAAATTATCATTTTTATTTACTATTGACATATAATCTTGTATGCTGCTATAATCAGCCAAGTTAATTTTGCCTACTATATTCATCTTGTATTGGGACATAAAATCTCTCCTTAACTTAAATACATTAAAATAACTAATAAAGTTATTATTTAATTTAGGCAATTAAAATATTCGTATTATTTAATTTTAAAAGCCCCAGTAGAATTTTATTCTACCAGGGCTTAAATTTATTCGTCTTTAACCTTTACCTTTTTGCTGCCTTCTATTATTTTATTAGCTTGAGAAGGTGGAACTTCTTCGTATCTTTCAAATCTCATGGTAAAGTCTCCTCTAGCTTGAGTCATAGATCTTAAATCTGTAGCATATCTAAACATTTCTGCCTGAGGTACTTCTGCTATTATTATCTGACGATCTCCAGAAGCATTCATTCCAAGAACTCTTCCCCTTTTTTTGTTTATATCGCCTATTATATCCCCCATATAATACTCAGGAACAGACACCTCCAGGTGTACAATTGGCTCCAACAAAACAGGTTCAGCTTCTAGAAGTCCTTTTTTATAGGCTAGAGAAGCGGCTGTTTTAAATGCCATTTCCGAAGAATCTACAGGGTGGAAAGATCCGTCATGAAGGGTAGCTCTTAATCTTATTACCGGATAGCCAGCTAAAACTCCTTGACTTATGCACTCTCTTAGCCCTTTTTCAACAGCAGGTATATATTGTCTTGGTACTACTCCTCCCACTACCTTATCTACAAATTCCAAGTCATCTTCTCCATCAACCCTAGGCTCAAATTTAATTTTCACATCTCCATATTGCCCATGACCCCCTGACTGTTTCTTATGTTTACCCTGGACATCAGAAGCTTTCTTTATAGTTTCCCTATAAGGTATCTTTGGATCTTGCAAAATAACTTCTACACCAAATTTAGATTTTAATTTACAAGATACTATATCCGTATGTGTTTCTCCCATGCCGAAAATTACTACTTCTGCATTTTCTACATCCCTAGTTATTTTAAAGGTCGGATCTTCTTCCAATAATTTATTCAATCCACTTAATATTTTATCTTCATCATTTTTTGATTTTGGCAAAACTGCTTTTGATATTACTTCTGGAGGAAATTTAATATCTTCAAACATAATAGGAGAGGAAGGTTCACATAGAGTATCTCCTGTACTTGTAAATTGCAATTTAGCCACAGCTCCTAAATCCCCTGCTATTATTTCAGAAACAGCAGTTTGCTGCTTTCCTCTTAAAAAATACATAGAACCTATTTTTTCATTTTTATCTTTTTTAGTATTATAAACAGTCATATCAGATTTTAACTTTCCAGTCATAACTCTAAATAAAGATAATTTTCCTACAAAAGGATCCGCTATAGTTTTAAATACAAATGCTGAAAAAGGAGCTGTCTCATCTATTTTAATCATGACTTCAGAATTATCTTTTAAATCTTTGCCAGAAATAGCCCCCATATCTTCAGGAGATGGAAAGCACTGTACTATATTTTCTAATAAAGTTTCTACCCCTATTACATTAAGAGCAGAACCACACATTACAGGAACAACATCTCCTTTAGAACAACCATTTATTAGTCCTGTATAAATATCTTCATCACTTAAAATTCCATCATTAAAATATTTATCTAAGAGCTTTTCATCCGTTTCTGCCACAGCTTCCATTATCATATTTTTGCATTCATCAATTTTTTCTAAAATATCCTCAGGAATGTCTACTTCCTTCATTGTTTTACTCTTTTCATCGAACATTTTAGCTTTTCTTGAAATAACGTTTACAATACCCTTAAAATCATTTTCTTTACCTATAGGATATTGAATTGGCACTACAGATAAGCCAAATTTTTCTTTTAAATCTGCTAACACTTTATCAAAATCCGAATTTTCTCTATCTAACTTATTTATATAGAATGCTCTTGGAAGCTCTCCTTTATTTACATAATCCCAAGATTTCTCAGTTCCTACTTGAGCTCCTGATACACCAGATACCATAATCATAGCTAAATCAATTGCTCTTAATCCTTGAAAAATTTCTCCCACAAAATCAAAATATCCTGGCATATCAACTAAATTTATCTTTACATCCTTCCATTTACACGAAGCTATTGAGGTAGATACAGATATTTTTCTTTTCTTTTCTTCAGTATCATAATCACTAATTGTATTTCCATCTTCAATTTTTCCTAATCTGTCTATAGTTTTTGTATGGTAAAGTATCGCTTCTGTCAATGTGGTTTTTCCAGAACCACTATGTCCAATAATTCCTATGTTCCTCAAATTTTTTGTTAAATATGTTTTCATAGGCAATTCCTCCTTCTACTTTACATTTAATTTATATATTTTACTTCATTAATTATATTCTACTTATATCATATTCTACCTAATAATTAAAAATCCCTTTTAAAAATTAAATAAATTTTCACAATAATTTTTATTATGATTCTATTTTAAACATATATTCAATTTTATTCAATGATAAAATCTATTCAAAATTTGTATATTATACTTTTAATATATAAATAAAGATACATGACCATATTATAGCAAATCTAAATACTAAAAAACGAGTAACAAAATTGTTACTCGTTTTTTTGGTGGAGATAAAGAGATTCGAACTCTTGACCCTCTGCGTGCAAGGCAGATGCTCTCCCAGCTGAGCTATACCCCCATATGGTGGACCTTCAGGGACTCGAACCCCGGACCAACCGGTTATGAGCCGGTTGCTCTAACCAACTGAGCTAAAGATCCTTATCTTACCTGGCGACGACTTACTCTCCCACAGAGCCTCCCCTGCAGTACCATCAGCACTGTGGAGCTTAACCTTCCTGTTCGAAATGGTAAGGGGTGTTTCCTCCACGTCATAGCCACCAGATTTTCGT